>NZ_JBEYXK010000002.1:134102-241954 GCF_040645035.1 Streptomyces sp. NPDC046876
GATGCCCCCGGCGGGGCTGGGATGCCCCCGGCGGGGCTGGGATGCCCCCGGCGGGGCTGGGATGCCCCCGGCGGGGCTGGGATGCCCCCGGCGGGGCTGGGATGCCCCCGGCGGGGCCGAAAGGCCCGGGCGCTGCGCGCCCGGTGCGCTCAAGCGCCGCGCGGGCTGGATTTGCCTGGCCCGGCGTACACACGCACCTGCGGCGGAAGTGCGTCGGCACCGCGGATGCGGTCGGGGCCGGTCTCGACGTGGATCGTCCGAAGTCCGGTCAGCCCGGCAAGCGGTGCAAGGTCGATGTTCGCCTCCGCGCTGAAGTCCCCGGCCAGGTGGAGCTCCTGCAGTGCGAGGAAGGCCGAGGGCAGGCGGCGGACGGCCGCCTGGATCGCCCGTTCCCCGTCCCCGCCCAAGAGGGCCAGCCTCTCGACACCGGGCAGCACCACCTCGACCGGAAGCGTCTCGATCGAGGAGGCGGACACCCTGAGCTCGAAAAGGGGCAGGGCCAGGATCTCAAGCCAGTCGGCGGCCGAGGCCGGACTCGATGCAGGGTTGAGGTCCAGGACACCGAGGCCGGCCAGCTTTCCGAGACCCTTGAGCGCATGCGCGGGACGCACCTCGCCCGAGACCACCAGTTCGGTCAGGGGGGCACCCAGGGGAAGGTTCTCCGCGGACCAGCGCACGGCGGCGGGACCGTGGAGGACGAGGGACCGCAGCTCCGGCATCCGTGAGACGGGGCGCAGATCGAGATTCGGGCCGGGGTGCGCGATGACCAGCCACCGGATCCGCAGGCTGCTGATCGCGGAAAGATCCGTCAGGCTCGCGCAGTCGCTGACGGTCAGGGACTCCAGGGCGGACTGCCCCGCCAGAAAGCTCAGATCGGACACGGTGGCACGCGTGAGATCGATCTCCTTGAGGCCGTACCTGACGAGGAACGCCTCCAGCGCCTGCCCCGAAACGCCGCTCCTGATGTCCAGGCAGTCCGGTCGGAGTTCCAGGCGCTCCAGGTGGCGGAGCTGTTCGTCGGACCCGACGGTGTAGCGGAGACCGCTCGGATCCAGGCGGGCGATGACCTCGTCGGCGTAGTCCGCGGCGTCGAACCGGGACCAGGCCCACATGAGCTGGGAGCGGACCGGCAGGAAGGGATGAGCGACGAACCGGGCGAGGAAGGTGACCGCGGCTTCCGACTTGACGTGCGAGGCCGCGATCACCACGTGGTAAGCCGCCTCGTCGTCGAGCTCCTCCGGGCCGGGGAGGAGGCCCAGGATCAGCGGACCGACCTCCGCCAGGGCGCGCGCCTCCTGCTCGTTCCGCGGCGGGATAAGGGTGGCGGTGCGCTCCTCCACGGCAGACCGCACCTCGGGGTCGAGAGTGGTGGCGTGTTCCAGGCAGGCCGCGGCCAGCAGGTAGATGCGGGCCTTGGTACGCCGCTCGGTGGACCGGTCCCCCTGGGCGAGCAGGTCGCGGAAGAGCCGGACGCGCTCACCGGGCCGGGCGAGCGCGACCGCCATCCGGATCACGTCCTCCCACTGGTCGTCGGCGGCGTGGTCCGTGAGCAGCCCGAAGTCGCCCTCCTCCACAGCGGCCCGGGCTCCCAGGAAGTCCTGGAAGGTGCGGTGGATGAAGTCCACGGTGTCGGGCGCCGGTTCACGCAGGAGGCCGCTGCGCTGGAGGAAGTGGTCGAAGACCGCCGGCGCTTCGCCCAAGGCCGCTGCTTCGGGAACAGCGGGTAGGGCCCGGGCGATGATGTCCTGCGCCCGGGAGCGGTCCATCTCCGTCCGGCCGTTCCGGATCAGCCAGTACGCGAGGCGCTGGAGCAGTTCGAGCTGCGGTTCCTCCCTGAGGTCCGGGCCGCGCATGTCGCGTTCGCGGTCGCGGCGGCTGAGCAGCATGGAGAGGGCGGCCTCGTAGAGGTCCTTGCGGCCGTGCGGGAGGTACCCGCGGCGGTCCCGGTGCAGGGCGCAGATCAGCCCGCACATCAGGGGGTTGGTGGCCAGCCGGCCGAGATCTGGCTTGGTGCGGACGGCGGCGAGCAGCTGGGCCTCGTACACCTTGAGGTCGGCGTCGTCCTCCGCGCCGGTGCGCGCCGCGTCGTGCCAGCGCCTGATGAAGGTGGCGATCTCGGCGGGCCCCATGGCGGAGAGGGTCAGCTCGGCGAAGCCGTCCTCGGTCAGCCAGTCCGCTCCCACGGCAGAGGGGCGGGAGGTGACGAGCCAGCGGTTGTCGCCGCCGTACGTGTCCATCAGGTCCCGGAGCCAGCTGCGGGCCCGTTCCCGCTCCCGGTCGGGGATCTCGTCGATGCCGTCCACGAGGACCACGCCCCGTCCCGCGGCGAGGACGCGGTGGGCCCAGCCTTCGGGCTGGACCTCGCCGAGAGCGCAGCCCACGGCGGTCAGGAAGTCACGGGGGGCGGGGAGCCGTTCGCCGTGGCGGGTCAGGGTGCGCAGCGGCAGGACGAACGGGATGCGGTCCTCCAGGTACGCCATCTGCGGCGCGAGGTCCTGGCGGGCGGCGGAGACGGCGAGCCACTGCACGAGGGTGGTCTTGCCCGACCCGGCCTCGCCGCGCAGCAGCACGCGGGGACTGTCGGCCAAGGCCTGATCAGCAGGCAGCAGGGAGGCGGCGGCACGGAACAGGGCCAGCTGCGCCTCCAGGGGATGCTGGTGGAAGAGGCGGAGCGCCTCCTGCACGACGGACGACGCTGACGGCGAGGCCGAAGTCGCTTCGAGGCTCAGGTAAGCCACGTCCAGCGGCCACCGCTTCGGCGAGTTGCCGAGGTCGATCCCGTAGATCGTCAGCTTGCCGTGCTTCTTGGCCACGTACGGCAGGTACTGCTGCTCGAAGGCGGCGTCCTCGGTGCCGGGCAGGGGATTGCGGCGGATCAGCTCGTCGACTCCGGCGGTCAGTTCGGCGAGGTCGCGCGTCTGCTGGACCAGCGTGTGGGCGACGAACGTCGAGCGCTGCGTGAAGAAGTGCAGGATGTGCAGGCACGCGGCGTCGAGGAGGCGCTCGTAGAAGTACGTGGCGTCGGCGCTCAGGTGGCGCTCGGGGCGGCCGGCCGCCCGCCGCAGCTCCTTGGCGAAGGCTGCGGCGCCGAGCCGTACGGCCTCCAGGTCGGTCAGCGTCACGTCGCCGAGGGCGTGCAGCGTGGTGGCGAGGGCGTCGGCCACCGCCTGCTGCTCGTCCGCGGCGATGGGCCGCTCGCCGCCCGTGCGGAGCGCCTGGCGGACCAGCTTGTCGGCCAGGGTGCTCAGGTCGGAATCGGTCAGGGAGCGCTTCTCGCCCTTGAAGGAGACGTAGCCGGAGATCCGGATCGGCTTGTCGACGAGGCCGGCGCCGCTGCCCTCGGCCGCGAACAGCCGTTTGACCAGGGGTCCGATGGCCGCCGAGGCCAGTCGGGTGCCGATGATCCCGGGCTCCATGCATCCCCCCGCAACGTCGAGTCCGTTGTGGGGATCCTAGGCGCCCGGGTCCGGCTCCGCCGGGGTTTGGGCGAGCGGCTACGCCTCGACCAGGGCTTCCTGTTCCGCCGGGTTGAGGGTCTCGCGCAGGATGCGGGTGCGCTCCGCGGTGTCGTCGGAGGCCAGGAGGGCCGTCAGGACCGCGATGCGGGCCTGGCCGGCGCGGAGGGTGCCCGTCGGGACCGCGCCCGCCGCGACCAGGTCCACCGCACCGCCGTGCGTGTAGATCTCGGTGACCGGGCCGGCCGCGACCCGGGTGGTGAGGGCCACCAGGACGCCGCGCTCCACCGCCGCGCGGACCGCGTCCACGATCTCCGGGGTGGCGTTGCCCGCGCCGGTGCCGATCAGGACGATGCCGCGGGCCCCGGCCGCGACCGCGGCCTCGAACAGCACCGCGTCGCCGTCGGCGTGGTGCATCACCATGTCCACCCGCGGCGGCACCTCCGGCATCGCCGGCACCGGCAGCGGCTGCGGGCGCCGGGTCGTGCGCAGCAGGGTGACCTTGCCGAAGCCGATCTTGCCGAGGAGTTCGCGGGAGGGGTCGGCGAAGGCGTCCAGGGCGACGGCCTGGGTCTTGACCGTGCCGCGGGCCGCGTGCACGCGCCCGGCGAAGCTGACGAGGACGCCGAGGCCGCGGGTGGTGGCCGCGGTGAGCAGGGCGTCGTACAGGTTGCCCGGTCCGTCGCCCTCGGCGGTGCCCATGGGCAGCTGTGCGCCGGTGAAGACAACGCTGCGCTCGTCGTGGTGGTGCAGGTCGACCAGGAAGGCCGACTCCTCCAGGGTGTCGGTGCCGTGGGTGACGACGATGCCGTCGACGCCGGGGTCGGCGAGCACCTCGTGCACGGTGCGCAGCAGGGTCAGCTGGTGGGCGGTGGTCAGCCGGGGGCTGTTCACCCGGAACAGGTCGACGACCTCGACGGTCGTGCCCTCGGGCAGCGGC
Organism: Streptomyces sp. NPDC046876; assembly: GCF_040645035.1. NCBI lineage: Bacteria > Bacillati > Actinomycetota > Actinomycetes > Kitasatosporales > Streptomycetaceae > Streptomyces > Streptomyces sp. NPDC046876. The sequence continues at coordinate 138,498 of NZ_JBEYXK010000002.1, forward strand.
GCGGTGGCCATGACCTCCCGGCCGTCGGCGTCGGCCGCGAAGCCGTTGCCCTGCCAGCGGCTGGCAATCGTTCCGCCGGTGCTGATGACGACGATCCGCCCCATGGCCACCCTTCCCCAGTACGGGTGATACCTCGTACACGTGTGCTGATGTGCTGAAGTCAGCAATGATAGGGAGTTCTGTGCGCAATTCGATTGCCGGTTTGACGGATTCCGGTTGATTCCGTGGGGGATAATTGCGCCATGGATGCCATTGATCGCGAAATCTTGCGCGAGCTCCAAGCCGACGGGCGGCTCAGCAACCAGGAGCTGGCCCAGCGCGTGGGCCTCACCCCCTCCCCCTGCATGCGCCGCGTGCGCCAGCTCGAACAGGACGGGGTGATCCAGGGCTACCGGGCGGTGATCGACCCCGACGCCGTGGGCCGCAGCTTCGAGGTGCTGGTCTCCGTCGAGGTGCGCCGCGACCGCGAGGCCGTCGAGGCCTTCGAGGCGGCCCTGCAGGACATCCCCGACGTCATCGAGGCCTACCGGCTCTTCGGCAGCCCCGGCTGCCTGCTGCGCATCGCCGTCGCCGACTTGCGCGCGTACGAGCGGCTGTGGATCGAGAAGCTGACCGCGCTGTCGGGGGTCACCGAGGTCAACTCGCAGATCATCATGAAGCGGATCAAGGGGCCGACCGGGCTCCCCGTGTGACCGCCCGCCTCCCCGTGTGACACCGTCCGCCTGCCCGTGTGACCGGCCCCGTCAACGGGCCGACGCCCCCGCCGATAGCGGTGGCGGTCGTCGTGATAACCCGCCAATAAGGCCCCCTCCTACCTTCTGGATCCAGAACGGATGCTCACACCAGAAGGGGGTGCCGCATGGACTTCCGGCTTCTCGGGCCGGTCGAGGCCAAACGGGGAGGCGGCAGCACGATCCCGCTCTCCGGTTCCAAGGTGCATACGGTGCTGGCCGCGCTGCTGCTCTCCGAGGGCCGCGTGGTCTCCGATGCCCGGCTGAGCGCCCTGCTGTGGGGGTGGAACCCGCCGGCCACGGCCAGCGCGCAGATCTACACGTACATGTCGAGGCTGCGCAAGCACCTCGGCGAGGAGGCCGAGATCGTCCGGCGCCAGCCCGGCTACGTGCTGCACGCGCCCGGCGCCTGGATCGACCTCGGCGAGTTCGCCCGGCTCGACCGGCTGGGCCGCGAGGCCCTCGCCGAGCGGCGCCACGAGGAGGCGGGCGCCCTGCTGCGGGACGCACTGGAGCTGTGGCGGGGCACCGCACTGGCCAACACCACCGAGCAGATGATCGAGGCGGAGCTGCCCCGGCTGGAGGAGGCGCGGATGATCGCGCTCGAGAGCCGGATCGAGGCCGACCTCGCCCTCGGCCGGCACGAGCAGGTCACCGCCGAGCTGACCGGCCTGGTCGCCGAGCACCCCGTACGGGAGCGGCTGCGGGCGCAGCTGATGACGGCCCTGTACCGCTGCGGACGGCAGGCCGACGCCCTGCACACCTACTACGAGGGCCGCGCCGTCCTCGCCGACCAGCTCGGCGTGGACCCGGGCGAGGCGCTCGGCTCCACCTACCAGGCGGTGCTCGGAGGGGACCTCGGGCTCGGCCCGGCCGCCGCCGCACCCGCTGCCGCGGCCGCCTCCGCCGCTGCCGCCCCCGCCGCCGGTACGGCCGCTCCGGCCGCCGCGGCGGCCGTACCGGCGATGCTGCCGGCCCCGTACGGGGAGTTCACCGGGCGGCGGGCCGAACTGGTCCTGCTGCGCGAGCGGCTGACCCGCGACGACGGCCGCCCCCGCCGGCTGCTGATCACCGGCATGCCCGGGGTGGGCAAGACGGCCCTCGCGGTGCGCGCGGCCCAGGACTGCGCCGCGCGCTTCCCCGACGGGCAGCTGTACGCCGAGCTCTGCCACCCGGACGGCACCCCGAAGGAGCCCGCCGAGGTGCTGGTCCGGCTGCTGCGCGCGCTGGGCGAGCCGGCGCCGGCCGCCGCGGACGATCTGGAGGAGCTGGTCCGGCTGTACCGGACCCGCACCGCCGACGCCCGGCTGCTGCTCGTCCTCGACGACGCGGTCGGCGACCGCCAGGTGGCCCCGCTGCTTCCGGGCGGGCCCGAGGCCGCCGTCCTGATCACCAGTCAGGCCCGGCTCGCCCGGGTGGCCGGCGCGGACACCACCGCGCTCGCCCCCGTGGACGACGACGAGGCGCTGGAGCTGCTGGCCTCGCTGGCCGGCCGCGACCGGCTGGAGGCCGAACCGGACGCCGCCGACGACCTGGTGGCGTACTGCGCCGGCCTGCCGCTGGCGCTGACCGTCACCGGCGCCCGGCTCGCGGCCCGGCCGCACTGGCCGGTGTCGCGGCTGGCGGCCCGGCTCGCCGACCCGGACACGCGCCTCGGCGAGCTGGCCTTCGGCGACGTGAGCGTGCGCGAGGCGCTGGTGCACTCCGTACGACGCCTCGGCGGCCCGGAGCTGTCCGCGCTGACGGGACTCGTCGACCGCGACGGCGAGCCGTTCTCGGCGCAGTACGCGGCCCTGGTGCTGGGCACCGCGGAGGAGGAGGCCGAGTCGGCCCTGGACTCCCTCGTGGACTGCGCGCTGCTGGAGCTGTCCGGGCTGGACCGCCAGGGACGCCCCCTGTACCGGTGCAACGACCTCGTCAGGCTGCTGGCGGGCTCGCTGACGACCCGTGAGCTGAGCGCGGGCGGGGCCCTCCCCTCCGCGGTGCGGTGAGCGGTACGGCGCAGGGCAGCGGACCGGCGGCGCTCACCACGAGCTGTGCGACCGCGCGAACACCGTGCCGGTCGGCCGCAGTGCGGGCTCGATGGTCTCCCGTACGATCGTCCACACGTCGGCGACGACTCGCTCGCGCGGCGGACGCGGGGAGCGCGACAGCGCGTCCGCCGCGATCGCCCAGGCCGACGCGACGGCCGCCGTGGCCCGCACCTCGGCGGACGGCTTGGGGGCCTTGGCCCGGGCCCGGCCGACGTCGATGCGGAAGGCCAGCTCGGCGGCCTCGCGCAGCCGGACCCCGCGGATGAACCGGTCCGCCGGGAGCGCGAAGACGGCCGGCGAGAGCGGGTGGGCGTAGACCTGGCGGACCCAGGTGGAGAAGCGCAGCCGCTCGCGCTCCTCCCAGCCGCCGCGGGCCGCCGGGCCCGGGTCGTCGCGCTCGACGGCCTCGGCGATCAGCGCGAAGTACGCGGCCAGGTCCTCGGGGGTCGGGACGGGAACGCCGGGAGCGCCTGAAGCGCCGGCGGCCGGGTCGGTGAGCAGCTGGTCCACGGGGAAGAGGGACTCGACGGTCATGGCGGGACGGCCTTTCGCTGAGGCGGTTCGGGGCGGGATACGGGCGGCAGTGCGGGCGGTGCCCGGAGTACGGGCGGGGCGGGCAGGGTGCGCCGCGGTGTACGGCGGGGCCGCGGTACGGGCCCGCGTACGGGACGGCGTACGGGACGGCTCAGTGGTCCGCGTGCCGGTACACCGGGCCGTGCGCGGCAGGACCGGCCGGCCGGGCCAGCGCCACCGCGACGCCCTCGGCGAGCGGGAGGTCCTCCACGGTCCAGGCGGTGGTCCGGCCGCGGTGGGTGTGGATGACCCGCACCGGGCCGGAGCGGGCCGGATGGGTTTCCAGCAGCCCCAGTTCGGTGCCGGACAGGCCGAGGCCGACGGCTTTGACCACGGCCTCCTTGCGGGTCCATATGCGGTGGAACGAGGCGTCCCGCTCCGGGCCGGCCGGCAGTGCGGCCAGGTGCCGCCGCTCGGCCGGGGTCAGGTCGGGGTCGGTCATCGCCGCCGGGCGTACGGGGCGCAGCGCCTCGGCGTCCACGCCGATCGCGGAGCCGGCGCCGACCGCGAAGACGCAGGCGCCGGCGGTACGGCTCATGCTCAGCACGAGCGGGAGGTAGGGGACGACGAGCCGGGGCGGGCCGTGGCTGCCGTCGCCGCAGCCGGGACACGCCCGGCGGCCCAGGACGAGCTGCCCGGGGTCGAGGCCGAACAGGCCGGCCAGCGCCTGCCGGGCGCCGGCCCGGGAGCGGACGAAAGCGGCGGCGTCCCGTTCGGCGGGCAGGGACAGGGCCCGCCGGAACTCCTCGGTGTCCAGCAGCGGCAGATCGGCCGGGTCGGTGTGCTCCGGCGGCCGCCAGAACCAGACGTGGGCCTCGCCCCGGGCGGCGAGCGCGCCGGCCACGGCCATCGCCGTGCCGGGGGCGCCTTCCTCGCGTAACGCCATGAAATCCCCCTTCCTTCTCCCCCGTCGGACGGTGCGGTCACGCGGCCCTTCGCGTCTTCCGGGACATTACGGAGACAAAGCCGCCCCCTGAGCATGGTGCGGCCGACTATTGCTCGCCTATACCTGTCGCCGCGGCCGCCCGCGGCCGCTTTCCCATAGGAATGGGATAGTTCGGGTCCGGAACATTGCTCGGGTCACCCTTTCATCGACCCGAGGAATTTCTTTCATGCCTCACATGCAAGAGGACACCCTCACCCTCGGCTCGGCGTCGACCGTGCCGGGCGCCATGACGCTGACGGACACCGAGCGCGATGCGATGCTCGCGCTGGCGGCCGACGTACTGGCCTCCTCCCCCGCCCTGATCGACGACCCGGCCTGGCTGGACACGGTCCGCGACGCCTCGGCGATGCTGCCGCGCCCGGTGCTGGCGATGCTGCGCCGGTTCCGGCACGACGCGGGCCCCGACGGGGTGCTGCTGCTGCGCAACATGCCGGTGGTCGGGCGCGACCCGCTGCCGGTGACGCCGACCGTACCGGGTTCCGTGGAACGGGTGCCGGCCGTCGCCTCGGCTCTGGTGACCGCGGCGATGCTCCAGCTCGGCGAGGTCATCGCCTATCGCAGCGAAAAGACCGGCGCGCTCGTGCAGAACGTCGTTCCCGTGCCGGGCAGCGAGCATTCCCAGAGCAATGCGGGTTCCGTTCTCCTCGAACTCCACGTGGAGAACGCATTCCACGACAACAAGCCCGACTACGTCGGCCTGCTCTGCGTCCGGGAGGACCCGACGGGCGATGCGAAGCTGTGCACGTCCTCGATCCGGCGGGCGCTGCCGCTGTTGTCCGGACGGACCGTGTCGGTGCTCTCGGCCCCGCGCTTCCTCACCGAGCCGCCGCCGTCCTTCGGCGACCTGAACTCGGTGACCCCGGCCCACCCGGTGCTCGTCGGGGACCCCGAGGACCCCAACGTCCTGGTGGACTTCGCCGCCACGCACCCGCTGGACGACGAGGCGGCGGCCGCCATGGGCGAGCTGCGCGAGGCGTTCATGCGGACGATGTCCGCGCTGGCCCTGCGTGTCGGTGACCTCGCGGTGGTCGACAACCGGCTCGCGGTGCACGGCCGTACCTCCTTCACCCCCCGCTACGACGGCCAGGACCGCTGGCTGCACCGGGTGTACGCGCACTTGGACCACCGGCGCAGCCGGGTGGACCGCAAGGGCGGCGGCGCCGTCCTCAACTGACGGCAGCCGACCCCGCGCAGCCGAGGCGAACGCACGGAGGGCCGGCCCCCACAGGGGGCCGGCCCTCCGGCCGTACGGGGCCTACTGGCGCGAGCCGATGACGTCGGCGGGGCGGCCGGCCAGGGCCAGCCGGCCCGGGACCAGCGTGGCCAGGGCCGCGAGGAGCGCCGCGAAGCCGAGGACACCCAGGTACATCCAGGGGTCGATGGCCGGGGAGGCGGAGCCCGTCATGCCGATGCTGAAGGCGGTCAGGACCGCGAAGGCGATCCCGGTGCCCAGCACCGCCGAGATGATCACCACGAGGGCCGACTCGATCCGGAGCATGCCCATCACCTGGCGGCGCGTGGTGCCGACGAGCTGGAGCAGGGCGAACTCGCGGGTGCGGTCGGATACCGACATGGCCAGGGTGTTGACCACGGCGATCGCGGTGAAGGCGATGATCAGGCCCATGGCGACGTAGTTGACCTCGGCGTTGGACTGCTGGACCTCGGCCTGCAGGTCCTCGACCTGGCTGCGGTCCAGGACGCCGACGCCGGGCAGGCCGCCGAGCGCCTTCTGCAGCTCGCCCCGGCCGGCCCGGCCGTCACCGGCCGTCTTGACCAGCAGCGAGGAGGCCAGCGGGTTGTCGACGTGCTGTACGACCAGGGCGTGGGACATCGTCAGATCGCCGAAGCCGAGGCCCCGCTCGTAGACCGCGGAGACCGTCAGCTCGGTCTCGGTGCCGTCACCGAGGGTCAGTTTCAGGGTGTCGCCCGGCTTCTTGCCGAGGTTGTCGGCGGCGACCTCGCTGAGCGCGACGCTCTTGTCGCCGAAGCCGTCCAGGCTGCCGCCGGTGACGCCCGGATCCCAGGTGCGGGTCAGGCCGTCGGTGGAGACGCCCTGCGCCGGGTACTTCTCCAGCCCGACGCGCACGGAGGTGCGTACGACCTCGGTCACCGCGGTCACGCCGGGCACCCGTCGCAGCTTGTCCGCGGCCTGCGCGGGCACGCCGGGGCCGGCCGAGCCGACGACCCAGTCCGCCTTGTTGCCGGCCTTCGCCTGCTCGGTGGCCGCCGCTCCCATGGTGGTCTGGACGAAGAACACCGTGCACGCCATGCCGATCAGCAGGGCGAGCGGGGTGATCGCGGCGGAGAGCCGCTTGGTGTTGGCGCGGGCGTTGGCCGTGGCCAGGTAGCCGCCCACCCGGGACGCCCTCAGCGGCACGCCCAGGACGGCGACCGCGATCCGGGCGATCAGCGGGCCGAGCAGCGAGACCGCCACCGCGAGCACCACGACCGACAGGAACGTCACCGGGGTGGAGGCGGGCTCGGTGCGCAGCGCGGCGAGGACCGCGAGGAGCACGATGCCGCCGGCGAGGAAGGCCGCGCCGGCGCCGAGCCGGCCCCACGCGAAGTTCCGCTGCTCCATGGCTGCTTCGGACAGGGCCTCGGCGGGCCGGATCCGCGCGGTGCGGCGGGCCGAGATCCGCGCGGCGGCCCAGGCGCCGAGCAGGGCCGCGCCGATCGCGGCGAAGAACGGGAACACGCTGAAGGTGACCTCGAGGGTGTCCGGGATCGCCTTGAAGCCGACGAACTTGCCGTGGAGCCAGTAGGCGATGGGCAGTCCGGTGACCGAGCCGAGCACACCGGCGAACGCGCCGACGATCAGCGCCTCGCGGCCGATGAGCTGGCGGACCTGCTTGGGGGTGGCGGCGATGGCGCGCAGCAGCGCCAGCTCGCGGTAGCGCTGCTGGATGGACAGGGCGAAGGTGCCGACGACCACGAGGATCGCGACGAGCAGCGAGGTGCCGCCGATCGCACCGCCCATGGAGACCAGCTTGATCCGGGCCTTGGCCGCGTCCAGGAACTCGACGGGGCCGCGGTCGCCGCCCGTCGCCACCTGGGCGGTGCTCCCGTCCAGGGCCTTCCTGACCTGCCCGGCCAGCTCCGCCGTGGACACGCCCTGCTTGGGCAGCACGCCGACGACGGCGACCTCGCCCTCGCGGCCCGAGAGCCGCTCGGCCTCGGTGTCGGAGAAGAACAGCGAGGTCTGCTGCTTCAGGTCGCCGCCCGCGGGGGCCGCGATGCCGGTGATCCGGTACGTGCGGGGGGAGTCGGTGGACTGCACGGTCAGCTCGGCGCCGGGCTTCAGGCCGGCCCGCCGGGCCAGTTCCCGGTCCACGACGACCTCGTCGGCGCCGACCGGGGCCGCGCCCTCGGCCAGGGTGAAGGGGGTCAGGGCCGCCGAGGTCCAGGCGTGCCCGTACGAGGGCTTGCCGTCGACGCCCGGCAGGACCTGCCCCTTGCCGGTGACCGCGTACGCCGGGAAGGTCAGCTCGGGCAGGGCCGCCTTCACGCCGGGCAGCGCGGCGAGCTTCGCCGCGGTGTCGGCGGGCAGCCAGACGCGCTCGCCGAGCGGCTTGGCCTTCTCCTTCGTCTTGGTCTTGCCCTTCTTCTTCTCCTTGGTGGTGACCTGGTGGACGTTCTGGTCGCCGCCGACCACGACCGGGGCGCCGGCGTAGCGCTCGGTGCCGATGGTGCCCCTGAGCCCCGTCTCGAGGAGGATGCCGCAGGCCGTGACCAGTGCGGCGGCGCAGAACAGGGCGAGGAACGCCCCGATGAAGCCGCCCTTGCGGGCGCGCAGCGTCTGCAGTGCGTAGCGCAGCATCAGGCCCACGCTCCCAGGTGGGTCATGCGGTCGGCGACGCGGTCGGCGGTCGGGGAGTGCATGGTGTCGACGATCCGGCCGTCCGCGAGGAAGAGGACGGTGTCGGCGTAGGAGGCGGCGACCGGGTCGTGGGTGACCATGACCACCGTCTGGCCCGTCTCGTCGACGCAGGACCGCAGCAGGGCGAGGATCTCCTTCGCCGTCACCGTGTCGAGGGCGCCGGTCGGCTCGTCGCCGAAGATGACGTCGGGGCGGGTGATCAGCGCGCGGGCGATCGCCACGCGCTGCTGCTGGCCGCCGGACAGCTCGGCCGGGCGGTGCGTGGCGCGGCCGCCCAGGCCGACGCGCTGCAGGATCTCCTCCAGCCAGCCCGGGTCCAGGCGCTCTCCGGCCAGGCGCAGCGGCAGCTCGACGTTCTGCCGGACCGACAGGGCCGGGATCAGGTTGAACGCCTGGAAGACGAAGCCGATGCGTTCGCGGCGCAGCCGGGTCAGCTGGGTCTCGTTCATCCCGCCGAGCTCGGTGTCGCCGATGTAGGCGCGGCCGCTGGACGGCTTGTCCAGGCCTGCGGCGCAGTGCAGGAAGGTGGACTTGCCGGATCCGGAGGGTCCCATGACGGCCGTGAACGAGCCGCGCTGGATGCCGACCGAGACGCCGTCCAGGGCGCGCACGCCGCGGCCGCTCTTTCCGTATTCCTTCACGACCGCGTCCATGCGCAGCGCGAATCCCGGGGATCCGGTGCCGGCGCTCTGTCGGCGGAGGCTGTTCGTCTCGGTCCTCATGCGCGACCAGTCCTTCCAAGGCTTTGAGGGGGGTTCATCAGCAGCACGATCCGCGTGTGGCGGAGGCAACACCCTCGATCCTTGGGGTCGGATCTATATCGGCTCTACGGCGGCGGGGCCGGGCATGCGTTTCCGGCCGAAGGCGGGGTGCCTTCGGCCGGATCGGGGTGGGTGGGGCGGGGCGGGCGGGGTGGGGTGGGGCGGGGTGGGGTGGGTCAGCGGCGGTTTCTGGTCCAGCGGACGACCAGCGCCGCGGCGGTGGCCGCCACGCACACGGCGTAGGAGGCGACCACCCACGGGGCCGGGGTGCGGCCGGCGCCGAGTCCGTGCACGAGGCCGGCGAGCCAGCCGGCGTAGGCCAGGCCGTGGAGGATCCGGAAGGGCCGGATCCAGCGGCGGGTGGCGAAGACGCCGCGCCACAGGCCGGTGAGCAGGGCGAGGACGAACAGCTGGGCGGCGAGGGTGCCGAGGTCGACGAGGCGGTCGCCGCTCCCCCAGCCGAGCACGGCCTCGCTCGCGGCGATCCGGTCCCCGGCCACCTTGACGCCGATGTGGATCAGCAGGAAGCCGACGCCGGCCACGGCGGCGGCACGGTGGAGGTGCTGGGCCAGGGTGCGGTGGGTCGGGGAGAGGACGTCGCGGAAGACGGTGGCCAGGCCCAGCATCACCGAGCAGCTGAGGGCGACCAGGGCGAAGACCCCGGCCATCTCGTCGAGGAACTCCTGCAGGGCGCCGCCCGCGAGGGCCCCGACGGCGAGCAGTGCGGCTACGGCGGCCAGGCCGGCCGTGACGGCGGGGGCGCCGGGGGCGGGCGTGTGCGGGGGCCCTGGCCGGGCGGGGGGCGGGGTCGGGGTCGGGGTCGGCCGTTCGGTCGGGCGGGTGGTGGTGTGGGCCATGGGGGGCTCCGGGGGGTGGTGGGACTCCGTGCGGGGAGGTCGGGCCGGGGGTACGGAACGGGCGCGCCCGGGGCTCCGGGGCGCCGCCCCGCACCCCCGCGCCTCACGCCGGCGAGGCTGGATCGGGCCGCCCGGGCGGGGGAACGGGCGCGGCCCGGAGCCCTTTCGGGGCTCCGCCCCGGACCCCGCGCCTCAAACGCCGGCGAGGCTGGATTGGCCGGACCCCCGCCGCAAGCGTCGGCGAGGCTGGATTGGCCGGGCCCCCGCCGCAAGTGTCGGAGGGGCTGGGTTGGGCGGGCTATGGGCGGTGGCGGTGGATGGGGCCCAGGGTGGGGGTCAGGGGGCGGGCCAGGGAGGCTGACCAGTTGCCGTCCAGGTCCAGGTCGTCGACCTGCCAGCGCGTCACCTCCCCCTGGTAGCCGTGCACCACCTCGACGGGGCCCGGGATGCCCGGGGTGACGTCGAGGGCGTTCAGGTCGATGCCCAGCAGGCCCAGCCCGACCCCCTTGAGCACGGCCTCCTTGCGGGTCCACACCCGGTGGAACGCGGCGGTCCGCTCGGGCCCGGCGGGCAGCGACATGATGTACGCGTACTCGGCCGGGGCGAGCACCACGTCGGCCAGCGAGCCGGATTCCACGGGGCGCAGGGCCTCGATGTCCACGCCGATCCAGTCCCCGGCGTGCAGGGCCAGCACCCCGCAGCCGCTGGTCCGGGTCAGGCTCACCGCGAGGCCGACGGCCGGGGCGGCCACGGCCGGCGGGCCGTGCTCCAGGTCCCCGCAGCCCGGGCAGACCCGGCGGCCGAGGGCCACCGTACGGGCGTCGACGCCGAGCAGCTCCCCGATGGCGCGCCGGGCGCCGGCCCGGGTCCGTACGAACGCGGCGGCGTCCCGCTCGTTGCGGTAGCGGCGGGCGCGGACCTGCTCGACCTCGTCCAGCAGGTCGAACTCGGCCTGGTCGACCCGGTCCCCCAGCGGCCACCACCACACGTGGGCCTCGCCGGTCTCCTCGAGCCTCGCCGCCTCCCGTGCGGCCGATTCCGGCACGTGCACGGTCGGGGCGGCAGCCAGCAGCTGGCTGGTCATCGGATCCTCCTCCCCCTCTGGGGTGTCGTCAGGTCAGGCCGCCCAGGCTCAGGAGCAGGTCCTTCACCTCGGTGGCGTGGTAGCGGGCGCGTTCCCGGGACGGGTCGGAGCACAGCAGCAGCGGCCCGTCCCGCTCGTCGTCGGGCAGCCGGCCGTGGCTGCCGCGGACGCACCCGGGGTCCAGCGGCACCACCTGCAGCGGTGCCCGCAGGCCGGCCTTCTTCTTCAGCACGGCCACGGCCGCCTTCGCCCTGGCCGCCGGATCGGCGGGGTCGAAGAACAGCTCGGCCGGGTCGTAGCCGGGCTTGCGGTGGATCTCGACGCCGCGCGCGAAGTCGGGCGCGTGCCGGTCGTCGAGCCAGTAGTAGTACGTGAACCAGGCGTCGGGCTCGCAGACGGCCACCAGCTCGCCCGCGTTCGGGTGGTCGATGCCGTAGTCGGCCTGTTGGGTGCGGTCCCACACCTCGTCGACCCCGTCGAGCGCCTTCAGCACGTCGCGTACGCGCGGTACGTCGTACGGGTCGGCCACGTAGACGTGGGCCGCCTGGTGGTCGGCGACGGCGAAGGCGCGCGAGGTGTACGGGTCGAGGTACTCCATCCCGCGCTGCCGGTACACCGACAGCAGGCCCTCGCGGCGCAGCGCGCGGTTGATGTCGACGGGCCGGCTGACCGGTGCGATGCCGTACTCGCTGAGCGCGACGACGGTGGTGCCGCGCTCCCGCAGGTCGTCCAGGAGCGGCCCCAGCGCGGCGTCGGCCTCGCGGGCGGCCCGGACGGCCTGCGGGCTGTCGGGGCCGAACCGCTGGAGGTCGTAGTCCAGGTGCGGGACGTAGATGAACGACAGGTCGGGGTCACGGGTGTCGGCGACGTGCCGGGCGGCGCCCGCGATCCACCGGGTGGAGGTGAGGGAGGCCGTGGGACCCCAGTAGTTGAACAGGGGGAATTCGCCCTGTAGCTCGGTGAGTTCGTCGCGGAGGGCGGCGGGCACCGTGTAGCAGTCGGGGGCCTTGCGGCCGTCGTAGTGGTAGACGGGGCGCGGGGTGAGGACCGTGTCGACGTCGGCGCCCATCGCCCACCACCAGCACAGGTAGGCGGTGGTGTGGTCCGGGTCGTGCCGGCGGGCGGCCTGCCAGACCTTCTCCCCCTGCACCAGGGCGTTGTGCTGGCGCCACATCATCACTTCGCCGTGGTCGCGGAAGTACCAGCCGTTGCCGACGGCGCCGTGTTCGCGGGGCAGGGTGCCGGTGGTCAGGGTGGCCTGGACGGTGGCGGTGACGGCGGGGAAGACGGTGTCGAGCGGGGCGGCGAAGCCCTGTTCTCCGATGGCCCGCAGGTTCGGCATGTGCGGCAGCAGCCGGGAGGTCAACCCGACCGTGCACAGGACCGCCACCTTCCTCTTGCCCTGCCGGCTCGTCGATCCGGTCATGAGCGGGGCTCCTTTCCGGGGAGGGCAGCGGCCGCGCCGGCCGGGGTCAGGCCCAGGGACGTCAGTTCGCGGGCCGTCCAGCGCAGTTCTGCGGCGATGCCGCGGGCGAGGCCGGCGGCGCCGACCGGGCGGCTGCCCTCGGGCAGCACGGACCAGGTGTACGTCTCGACCTCGACGTGGTCGGCGACGGCGTGGTCCCCGCCGAACAGGGCCGCGAGGGCCTTGCGCAGGACCGGGCTCGTCGAGGCCAGCGGCGGGGCCGGCTCCTCGTGCAGCGGCACGTGGTAGTGGATCCGCCAGGGCGCCTCCCCGGGCAGGGCTCCGGCGAGGGCCGGCCCGAGGTCGTCGGAGCCGAGGAGCTCGGCCCCGGCGGGTCCGGCCTCGCGGGTCTGGTGCAGGAACCGCGGCTCCGCGAAGGCGGCGAGGGCCTCCCGTACGCGCGGGTCGGCCGGGTCGGCGGCCTCCAGGGCGCTCGACGCCTGGACCTTGACCACCGGCAGGCCGGCGGTGAGCAGCCGGGCGACCGCGGTGTCGGGGTCCTCGTGGGCGACCGCGAGGTGGCAGACGTCCAGGCACAGCCCGATCCGGTCGTGGTCGACGCCGGACAGGAGTTCGACGGCCTGCTCGGTGGTCTCGGCCACGCAGCCCGGCTCGGGCTCCACGGCGACCCGGATGACGCGGCCGGTCTCGGCCTCGATCCGGCGCAGGCCGGCGGCGAGCGCGTCGAGCTGGCGCATGGCGGCGGCCTTGCGGGTGCGGGACCAGGCGGTGCGCCAGGCCAGCGGCAGGGTGGAGACCGAGCCGCGTTCGGCGTCGGCCGGCAGCAGCCGGGCCAGGACGCGGGCCAGGTTGAGGGTGTACTCCAGGCGGGCCGGCTCGGACCAGTCCGGGTAGTACACGGCCCGCTTGACGACGGGGGCGTGGAAGCCGCGGTACGGGAACCCGTTGAGGGTGACGGTCTCCAGGCCGCGCACGGTCAGCTCGCGGCGCAGGGCGGCGACGGCGGCCGGGTCGGCGGCGAGGGCCGCGGCCGCGTCCACGGGCAGCCACAGGCCGAGGCCGATGACCGGCTCGTCGGTCTCCTTGCGGACGGGTTCGGCGTAGGTGGTGAGCTGGGCGGTGATCCCCTCCAGGGTCTCGGCGGGGTGCACGTTGGTGCAGTACGCGAGGTGGACGGCGGTGCCGTCGCGGTGGCGGAAGCGCATCGGTGGTGGTCCCTCCGCCCCGGTCAGCTGCCGCCGCGGGCGATCGAATTGCCGGCGTACAGGCCCGCGGCCTGCACGTCGGTGTACCCCTCGAGGCCGAGGCGGCCGGACTGCCCGTAGAAGGCGACCGGGTTGCGCCACAGGACGCGGTCGACGTCGTCCTCGTCGAAGCCGGCGGCGAGCATGGCCTCGGCGGTGGTGCGGGTCAGGAGCGGGTCGCTGTGGCCCCAGTCGGCGGCGGAGTTGACGAGCATCCGCTCGGTGCCGTGCTTGCGGAGGATGGCGACCATCCGCTCCGGGGTCATCTTGGTGTCGGGGTAGATGGAGAAGCCCATCCAGCAGCCCGAGTCCTGGACCTCGGCGACGGTGACCTCGTTGAGGTGGTCGAGGACGACGAAGGACGGGTCAATGCCGGATTCGCGGACGACGGCCAGGGAGCGGGCGGTGCCGCCGGCCTTGTCGCGGTGCGGGGTGTGCACGAGGGCGGGCAGGCCGAACTCGGCGGCGAGGCCCAGCTGCACGGCGAACGCGTGGTCCTCGGCCTCGGTGACGGTGTCGTAGCCGATCTCGCCGACGGCGACGACCCCGTCCTTGGCGAGGTAGCGGGGCAGCAGGTCCAGCACGGGCGTGCAGCGCGGGTCGTTGGCCTCCTTGGGGTTGAGGCCGATCGTGCAGTGGTGGCTGATCCCGAACTGGGCGGCCCGGTACGGCTCCCAGCCGAGCAGGGAGTCGAAGTAGTCGGCGAAGCTGGCCGGGGAGGTGCGTGGCTGACCCAGCCAGAACGCGGGCTCGACCAGCGCGCGGACGCCGGCGGCGTGCATCGCTCGGTAGTCGTCCGTGGTGCGGGACGTCATGTGGATGTGCGGGTCGAAGATGCGCATGGCCGGGCTCCGGAAGGGGTGTGTGGTGTGTCGTCAGTGGTCGAGGGCCGCTACGACCCACAGGTCGGCGGGGACGGGACGGCCGGCGGCGCGGCGCTCGGTGGCGAAACCGCGGGCCATCCGGGCCAGTTCGGCGTCGCGCCGCTCGTTCAGCCCGGAGACCCGGGCCAGCGGGATGCCGGTGAACAGGCACTTCAGGACGGCCTGGCGCCAGCGGTACTGGTCGAGGTGGGCGCGGGCGTACGGGCCGAGGGCGGCGGCGATGAGCCGGTTGTCGTTGGTGCGGACGGCGTCGTCGGTGAGGTGGACGGCGCGGGCGCCGAGCGGCAGGAACGGCAGGGCGCGCAGGACGCCGCGGCGCTCGGCGGCGTCCCCGTGCGCGTACCGCAGGGCGACCTCGTCGGCCAGGGCCGGGCCGGTGGTCCCGTACCGGGTCAGGGCGCGCAGCAGCAGGGTGCGGACGGCGTCCTCGACGCTCCAGCCGGCCCAGCCGGGCAGCGGGCCGCGGCCGTGGTCGCGGCCGGCGGCCGGGAAGCGGCGGTCCAGGGCGCGGGGGCCCTCGGCCGCGACGGCGGCGGTGTCGGCGGCGAGGCGGGTGCGGTGCTCCTGGTCCAGGGCGGAGCGCAGGGACTCCTGGAGGGTGCGCAGGGTCAGCGCGTCGTGGACGCAGGTGTCGGCGGCGGCGAGCGGGGGCGCGGGGTCGGGCAGTACCGCTGCCGCGGCGGCGGGGCGGGCGAGGGTCGGTGCGCTCATCGGAGTACGGCCTCCTTGTCCAGGTGGGCGGCGGCGGCCGCGCGCAGGAAGGCGATGCTGTGGTGGGCCACGTGGGCCGCGGCGTGGCTGTGGCGCGGGAGCTCGACGGAGACCAGCCCGCGGTAGCCGGTGCGGACCAGGGCGGCCAGGACGGGAGGGAAGTCGATCTCGCCCTCGCCGAACGGCAGGTGCTCGTGGACCCCGCGGCGCATGTCCTCGATCTGGACGTGCGCGAGGCGGTCCGCGGCGAGCTCGATGCAGTCGGCCACGGAGTACGGCTCCAGGCACCGGCAGTGGCCCAGGTCCAGGGTGAGGCGGAACCGCTCGGGCCGGCCGAGGTCGGCCAGCAGCCGGCGGTAGCCGGCGAGGTCGGCGACGAGCATGCCCGGCTCCGGCTCGAAGGCCAGGTCGATGCCGGCGGCCTCGGCGTGCGAGACGGTTTCGGCGCAGCCGTCGACCAGCCGCTGCCAGGCCTCCTCCCGGGTGGTGTCCGGGTCGGGGGTGCCGCTCCAGAAGTGCACCGCCTCGGCGCCCAGTTCGGCGCCGATGCCGATGGCGCGGCGCAGCAGGTCCAGGCGCAGGGCGCGGCCCTCGGGGCGGGCGGACAGCAGGGTCGGGCGGTGCTTGCGGCGCGGGTCGAGGAGGTAGCGGGCCCCGGTCTCCACGACCACCGACAGGCCGGTGGCCGCCAGGGCCCGGCGGACCTCGCCGACGCGGGAGGGCAGGTCGGGGGCGTACGGGTCGAGGTGCTGGTGGTCGAGGGTGAGCGCGACGCCCTCGTAGCCGAGGTCGGCGAGCATCCGCAGCGCGTCGCCGAGCCGGTGGTCGGCGAGACCGTTGGTCCCGTACGAGAAGCGGGGCATGCGGGGTGCGTTCACGAGCGGCCTCCGCGGCCCGCGGCGGTGGCGAGGGGGGTCATGTGGAGGACACCTTCCGGGCGAGTCGGCGGACGAGCGGCAGGGCGGCGGCGAGCGCGGCGGCGGGGCCGGGGGCGCCGGCGCGGGCGACCAGGGCGGCCTGGAGCGGCAGCAGGGAGTGGATCCCGGCCCCGACGGCCCCCCGCACCCGGGCCCCGTCGGGCTCGCGCACGGCCCGCACGAGGGCGGGCCCCCACCCGAGCGCATACAGCCCGACCGCGGCGGCCTGCACGGCCCGACCGGCTCCGGCGGCGGAGCGGGCGCTGCCGGGGACCGCCCCGGCAGGAGCGAGGGCCCGGCCGGCCGCACGCAGCACGGCGGCAACCGCCCCGCCCGGCCCGCCGGTACGGCTGACCGCGGCGAATGCGGCGGAGCCGCCGCCCGCGGGAGCTGCCCCGGCGGGGGCGGGCGCCCACCGGGCGGCCGCGCGCATGGCGAGCAGGGGTGCCTCGGCCGGGCCGCCCGTACGGGTGGGGTCCGAGCCCGCACTGCCGGGGGCCGCCCCGGCGGAAGCGAGGGCCCGGGCGGCCGCGCGCAGCGCGGGGGTTGCTGTCCGGGCGGGTCCCTCGGTACCGCTGTGCGGGGTGAGGGTGGTTGCGGCGAGGGCTGCCGCGGCCGTGAGGGTCAGGGCCGGCTCGTGGCGCGGGGCGCCGTCGACCTCGTGGCGGCTGAGCCGGGTCAGGGCCAGGGTGTGGGCGCCGACGGCTGCCGCCGGGGCGAGCGCGGCGCGGGCCGGGCCGGGCCCGGTGCCGTGCAGGACGTCCAGGGTGCGGGCGGCGGCCATCACGGCCGGGCCCAGCGGGGTGTTCTTGACGCCGAGGTCGTACGCCCACACGGCGGCCGCCAGCGGCAGGGTGCGCCGCAGCACGGTCCGGCGGCCGCCGGCGAGGGCGGCGACGGCGAGGCCGGCAGCGGTCAGCCCGGCCGCCGTGGCGAGGGCCGCGGCGGGCCGGATCCGGCCGGACGGCAGGGGCCGCTCGGGGCGCTCGACGGCGTCGAGCTCCCGGTCGGCCCAGTCGTTGAGGGCCATGCCGGCCCAGTAGAGGCAGACGGAGGAGCCGGCCAGGCCGAGGGTGCGCGGCCCGGCGCCCCGCCCGGCGGCCAGCGCCCCGGCCAGGACGTCCCCGGGAACGGTGGCCGCCGCTGGGGCCCGTACCAGCTCGACGTAGGCCCGCAGGGTGCGCCGGGCCCGAAGCCCCCGCCCCGGGAAGGGCGGCAGCCGCAGCGGTTCCTCGCAGCCGCCCGCCCCGGCCCGGCCCGCACGCGGGACCCGGAGCACGGCAGCCCGCCCGAAGGCGAGGACCCGCCCGAGAACGGCCGGGCCGCTCCCCCCGGCGGCTGCAGAGTCGGCAGCAGGGGCGTCGGGCGCACCATGCGGGGCAGCGGACCTGCCGGCGGGCACATCCTGCGCGGCGGCCGGGGATCCGGTCGGCGCGGCAGCGGCCGGGGCAGCGGAGGCGGTGGCGGTGGCGGTGGCCGACCCGCAGCCGGCAGCCGGGGCTCCGGCGGGCGGCGCGGCAGTGGCCGTTGCGGCGGCGGGAGCGGCTTCCGTGGGCGCTCCGGGCGCAGGGCGCGCCGCGGTGGGCATCGGGGCGGGGGTCATCGGGTCGATCCCGGGGTCCGGTCGGCGGCCGGTGCGGTGGCCCAGGCCGTCAGGGTTTCGTGCTGGAGGGTCAGGTTGTGCTCCGTGGAGCCGGCCGGGTCCTTGAAGAAGAAGGCCAGCGCGGGCAGGGCGCCCGACTCCCCGCGCCGCCCGGCCAGGGCGGTCAGCCGCACCAGGTCCAGGACCAGCGGCGCGGCCAGCGCCGAGTCGCAGCCCTGCCAGGTGAACTGCATGGTCATCCGGACGCCGAGGAAGCCCTCGAAGGAGATGTGGTCCCAGGCGGTCTTCCACTCCCCCATCTCGGGGACGTTGTCGATGTGGACCTGGCCCTGCACCGGGTGGCCGACGGTCTCCTCCAGGCTGCGCTGCTTGGACTCGGTCTTGGAGCGGGCGGCCGCCGGGTCGGCGAGGGTGGCCCCGTCTCCGCCGCCCAGCAGGTTCGTCCCCGACCAGGACCGCAGCCGCAGCGCCCGCTGCGTGAACATCGGGGCGAGGGCGCTCTTGACCAGCGTCTCGCCGGTCTTGCCGTCGCGGCCGGCGTGCGGGACGCCGCGCAGCCGGGCCAGCTCCTCCAGCGCGGGCAGCGAGGCCCCGGCGGAGGGGGTGAAGTTGACGTAGGAGCACCCGGCGGTGAAGGCGGCGTACGCGTACAGGGAGCTGGCCGGGAGGGTGAGCGAGCCGGCGCCGAGGGCGGCTTCGAGGGCGGCCAGGTTCAGGTGGGCGGGGTCGGGCTCGGGCAGCGGCTCGGTGGAGGAGACGTTGACGACGACGACCTGCTCCAGGCGGTGGCGGTCGCGGAAGGAGGCCATGTCCTCGGCGAGGCGGGCCGCGGCCCGGCACTGCGACTCGCCGGGGCGCAGGGACCCGTCGCGGATCTCCAGCTCGGCGGCGGCGAGCGCGGTGTCCACCGCGGGGAGGACCGCGGCGGGCAGCACGCCCGCCGCGGCGAGCTGCCGGGCCCTCGCCGACAGCGGGGTGTCGACGACGTCGTGGCCGCCGAACACGAGGTCGGCGAGGGCCGGCAGGGAGGCGCCGCGGAACGGGGGTGTTTCCGTGACGCATCCGACGGGGGAGGCGGCACCCGCGACGATGGCCCCGGCGCCGGCCACGGCCGCCGTGGCGACCGAGCCTCGCGCGCCGACCATCCAGACGCCGATGCGGGGTGCGGATCCGGTCGTGTCTCGCATGGTGTGCCAATCCTCCTGAGTGCTACGGGATGTGGGGGGCGGGGGCCTGTCCGGCGGGGCGGCGGGGCGGCGGGTCGTGGGACCGCGGACAGGCCCCACCGGGTCACTTGCCCAGGTCGGCCGGGTAGGGCCAGACGTCGAACGCCGAGGTGACCTTGGCGTCGGAGCGGCACAGCCACTTCGCCGTGACCTTGTTGACCACGCGCTTGGGCAGGTGCTTGTTGTCGTTGGCGTCGTTCACCGGCTTGGCGATGGACTGGAGCTCCCAGGCCGCGCCGGCGAGGCGGTTGATGTGCGCCCAGAAGCGGCGGTCGATGCCCAGCAGCTGGAAGGACTGCAGGTAGGCGTGCCAGCGGTGGTAGGCGTGGGTGGCCTCCGGCGGCGTGTAGTTCATCATGTGGACCTTGTTGCCGGCCGGGCGGCGCGGGTCGAACAGGGTGCCCTGGCCGAACTCCTGGAAGGCGAAGACCAGGCCCTTGGGGTCGTGGCCGTACCACTTGTCGTAGACCTTCTTCTGCTCGCGGGAGAGCAGCTCGAAGTGGGCGCGGTTGGGCTCGATGAGCTCCAGCCAGCTGCGCGGGTAGCGGCCGCCCTGGCGGGTGGCGAGCCAGGCGTCGTAGGACTTGGTGAAGCCGCCGAAGGGGGCGGTGATCGCGGCGACCGCGGCCTTCATCTCGGCGGTCGGCGTGTAGTACGACATCTCGTCGTACTCGTACCAGAACTCGCTCGCCCAGCGGTCGCCGACGAGGCCCTCGACCTTGGGCAGGGTGGGGCGGCGGCCGTGGGCGGCGGCCGGGGCGGCACCGACGAGGCCGACGGTGGCGGCGGCTCCGGCGACGCCGAGGGCGGTCCGCAGGACGCTCCTCCGGTCCATGGAGTTGAGCGGCATGGTCGTGCTCCTTCGAGATGTGCGCGGATGCGGACGGGCATTCGGGAGGTGCGATGACCTGTACTTTTCCGTGGTCCGCTATGGCCGATCTATACGGCTTCGCCGTGGCCGCGCAGGGCGTGCCCCAGGCCCCGCGCAGGCCCCGTACGGGGGCCGGCGCGGGGCCTGGGGTGCGGTGCCCTGCGGCGCGCTACGCGTCGAGCGGGTTGCGGCGCAGGGCGGGCGAGAGCAGCGCGGCGAGCGCCGTCAGGCCCATGGCGGCGCTGAGGCCGAGCACGGTGCGGGTGGGGCCGAAGGCCTCCAGGGCGAAGCCGGCGGCGACGGGACCGGCGGCCATGGCACCCGAACCGACCAGCATGGCCAGGGAGTTGGCGCGGCCCCGCATCCGGTCTGGGGCGACCCGGACCAGGAAGACCCCGCCGGCGACGTTGAAGACGCCCCCGACGTAGCCGCTGGCCGCGAACAGGGCGCCCAAGGCGAGCGGTTCGTGCAGGTAGGCGACGGGCACCATCAGCGCGGTCCACGCCAGCAGCCCGCCGAGGACCAGGGCCCGCAGGGAGGACCGGCGGGTCCACCACCCGCCGGAGAGGGCGCCGACGAGCCCGCCCGCGCCGCTCAGGGACAGCACGAGGCCGATCTCGAACTGCGAGCCGTGGCGGGCCTGGATTCCGGTCATGACGGCGAGGTTGAGGCCCTGGAAGAGGACGTTGGAGACGGCCACGGCGGCCATGACGGCGCGCAGGAAGTGCTGGCGCCACATCCAGGCCAGGCCCTCGCGGACCTCGGCGAGGAGATCGGGCCGCGGCCCGGTCCGGCCGCCGTCCGGGACCGTCTGGAGCTTGCCGTGTACGCCGAACAGCAGGACGGTGGAGGCGAGTTGCCCCACGAGGGCCGCCAGGTACGGGAAGGAGGCGCCCAGGGCCACCAGGCCGCTGCCGAGCGGCTGCCCGGCGATGGCCGCGCCGCGGGTGCGGGCCTCGTTGCCGGTGAGGGCGGCGGGCAGCTGCTCGGCCGGGACGACCGCCGGGACCGCGGCGCGCTCGGCGAGCTGGTGCAGCACCCCGAGGGCGCCCTCGGCGAAGGCGGCGGCGAGCAGGGCCCACAGCCAGACGTGGCCGCTCAGCAGCAGGGCGGCGACGGCGCCGGCGATCAGCGCCTGGCCGAGCCCGGCGCCCAGCATGATCCGGCGGCGGTCCCACCGGTCCACCAGGGCCCCGCCGGGCAGCTGGACCAGCAGCTGCGGCAGCAGCAGGGCGGTCCCGACCAGGCCGGCGTCGCCGGGCGAGCCGGTGACCCACAGGACGGTCAGCGGGTAGGCCACGGCGGTGGCCCGCCCGGCGAGCAGCGACAGACCGGCCCCGCCCCACAGCAGTCCGAAGTCCCGGTTCCGCCGCAACGGGACCGCGGCGCCGGGCCCGTCGTGTGCCGGGGCCGCGTCCGGGGCCTGGGCCGGGGCGACGGCCCCGTCCTCGCCGCGCGGCAGCACGTCCGTCCCGGCACCCGGCCCGGAACCGCTCCCGGGCACGGGCGCGGGCGCGGGTACGCGCTGCCGCGCCGTCACCGCCCGGGCGGCGGGCCCTGCGAGGGGGACCTCCGGGTCGGCGGCCGCCGGGGCCGGGCCGTCCTGCGACAGGTGCCACGGCAGGGTCGACGGGTCCGTGGCCGATCTCGGCGGCGGGGTCACCGGACGGCCGAGCCGCGCGCAGCAGCGGGGGCGACGCTGTGCTCCAGGACGGCCATCGCGCTGTGCATCTTGTTCGTCGCCTGGGCGAAGGCGATGCTCATCGGGCCGTCCAGGACCTCGGCGGTGACCTCCTCGCCGCGGTGGGCCGGCAGGTCGTGCATGAACACCGCCCGCGGGCTGGCCTCCCACAGCCCGGTGGTGACCTGGAACGGGGCGAAGACCTCCCGCCAGTTCGCGTCGGGCTTGGAGGTGCCGGTGGTCTGCCAGCGCGTGGTGTACACGACGTCGAAGCCGGCCGGGAGCGCGGCCATGTCGTGCCGCTCCACCAGCACCGACCCGTACGCCTCGGCCCGGGCCTGCGCCCGGGCGGCGACGGACGGCGGGAGTCCGTACCCCGGCGGGGTGCGCAGCTCCAGGTGGACCGACGGGAACCGGGTCAGCGCCAGGGCGAGGGCCGCCGCCGTGTTGTTGCCCTCCCCCACGTACAGGAAGCGCAGCCCCTCGATGCGGCCGAAGTGCCGCAGCAGCGTGGTCAGGTCGGTCAGCGCCTGGGTGGGGTGCTCCTCGGCGCTCATGGCGTTGACGACGGCCATCCGGTCCTGGGCGGCCCAGCCCCGCAGCTCCGCCTCGGGGCCGGCGGTGCGGGCGACGAGCACGTCCAGCATCCCGGAGAGCACGCGCCCGGTGTCCCCGGTGGTCTCGCCGGTGTTGAGCTGGAGGTCGCCGGGCCCGTACGCGATGATCCGCGCGCCGAGCCGCAGCGCTCCGGAGGAGAAGGCCGTACGGGTGCGGGTGGAGGTCTTGGCGAAGTAGATGCCGGCGACGAGGCCGTCCAGGGCGTGGGAGCGGCCGGCGGTGCCGGCCGAGAACTCGGCGCCGCGCAGGACGACCCGGCGCAGCTCCCGGTCGGTGAGGTCGTCGATGGAGACGAGGTGGCGCGCCCGGCGCCGGCCCGAGGGCTCGGGGGCGGCCGCCTGGAGGTCGGCGTCCGGGATGTCGGCGGTGTGCAGCGTTTCCATCGGTCAGCCCTTCCGGGGGTCTTCGAGTGCGGCGGCGGTCTGCGCGACTGTGGGGTGGCGCAGGGCGGTGGCGAGGTCGAGGGCGAGTCCGTGCCGGCGGGCGGCGACGAGCAGCGGGGCGACGAGCAGCGAGTCGCCGCCGAGGTCGCGGAAGTCGTCGTGGACGCCGACCTGTTCGAGGCCGAGGACCTCGGCCCACACCTCGGCGAGCACCTTCTCGAGGTCGGTGCGCGGTGCGGTGTACGGCAGCGGGGTGGCGGTGGCCCCGCGGGAGGCGAGGGCGGCCTTGTCGCGCTTGCCGTGGGCGGTGAGCGGGAGGCGGTCGACGACGGTGACGGTGGCGGGGACGACCGCGGCGGGCAGCAGCGCCCGCAGCCGCTCGCGCAGGGCGGGGACCTCGACGGCCTGCCCGTCGGCGGGCACCACCCAGGCGGCGAGCCGCTTGCCCCCGTCGGCCGCTTCGACGGCGGCGACCAGGGCTTCGCGGACGGCCGGGTCGGCGGTCAGGGCGGCCTCGGCCTCGCCGGGCTCGACGCGGTGGCCGCGGATCTTGACCTGCTCGTCGGCGCGGCCGGTGAACTCCAGGACGCCGCCGGGCAGCATCCGCGCGAGGTCGCCGGTGCGGTAGATCCGGGTGCCGGGCAGTCCGTACGGGTCCGGCAGGAACGATTGCGCCGTGAGGGCGGCCTGCCCGGCGTAGCCGCGGGCCAGCCCCTCGCCGCCGAGCCACACCTCGCCGGTGATCCCGTCGGGCACGGGCCGCAGCCGGTCGTCGAGGATCCGCAGCAGTACCCCGGGCAGCGGGGAGCCCAGCGGCACCAGCGTCCGCCCGGTCCGCGGCCGGACGTGCCCGAAGGTGGCGGCGACGGTGGCCTCGGTGGGCCCGTACTCCGCTCCCAGGACCATCCGCCCGCCGGCCGCGGCGATCCGGGCGGCGACCCGCTCGGCCTGGGCGGTCGGGTAGGCGTCGCCGGCGCAGACCGCGATGCCGGCGATCCCGCCGAGCTCGGAGTCGGTGAGCTGCGCCTCCAGCAGCTGCAGGTGGCCGGGGGTCAGCCCGAGGAAGGCGTACGGGGCGCCGGCCATCAGCAGCGGTCCGAACTCCTCCGGCTGCCAGGTCTGCGGCAGCAGGTGCACCGGCTGCCCGGTGGCCAGCGGCGCGTACAGGGCGGGCAGGCCCAGGTCGAAGCCGACCGAGGTGAACCAGGGAGCGCCGCCGGAGCGGCCCTCGGCGTAGGCACGTACGGCCCAGTCGAGGTAGTGGGCGAGCGAGCGGTGGCTGATCTCGACGCCCTTGGGGGTGCCGGTGGAGCCGGAGGTGTGCAGGACGTAGGCGAGCCGGTCGGGGTCGAAGGGGGCCAGGCCCAGTGGGGTTCCGTCGGCCTCGTCGGAGACCTCCTCGACGGTCAGGACCCGCCCCTGGGGCAGGATCCCGGTGAACCGGCCGGCGTAGGGGGCCTGCGTGAGCGCCAGGACGAAGCCGAGCCCGGCGATCCGGGTGTCGGGGGTGCACGGGTCGACGGGCAGCTGGGCCGCGCCGGCCTTCCACACGCCGAGCAGGGCGGCGACGAGCTCGGGACCGCGGTCCAGCAGGACGGCGACGCGGGTCTCGGGGCCGGCGCCGAGGGCGCGCAGCCGCCGGGCGATCCGGTTGGCCCGCTCGTCGAGCTCGGCGTACGAGACGCCGCCGGCGGGGGCGCCGGCCCCGGTGAGGGCGGTGGCCCAGGGGGTGCGGGCGGCCTGTGCCTCGAACGCGGCGAGGACGTCGGCCGGGGAGTCGGGGTGCGGCAGCGCGGGCGCGGTGAGGCGGGCGCGCTCCTGGGCGGTGGGGAAGGCGGTGCGGGCGTCGCCGTGGGCGCCGGTGCGGGCCATGTCGGCGAGAACGGCCCGGTACAGCGCGGCGAGCCGCTCGGCGCCGGCCTTGCCCAGGGTGCGGGTGCGGGAGGCGATGGAGAGGTGGCCGCGGACGGGGGTGCCGACGACGAGCGGGAACTCGTTGGGGCTGTCGTCGCGGCTGGCCATGATGTCGATGAGCTCGGTGTCGACCTGGTGGAAGTCGAGGTAGTGGAAGAGCACGTCGATCAGGTGGCTCTCGCCGCCGGGCACGCGCATGGCGGGCATCGGGTAGCGGCGGTGCGGCCACAGCTCGACCTCGCGGGCGAAGACCTCCTGGGCCAGCTCCCCCCAGGTCGCGGCGCCCGTACGGTACGGGAACGGCACCGAGTTGAGGTACATGCCGGAGACGCGCTCGGCCCCGGCCTCCTCGGGGCGGGCGTCGGCGACCATGCCGCCGCGGAAGGCGCCGGACCGGGTGAGCAGCGACAGGACCTTGCTGTGGGCGGCGTGCAGCACGCTCTTGTACGGGACCTCGGCGGCCGAGGCCAGGGCGCGCAGGCCCGGTTCGACCTCGTCGAGGGCGATGTCGATGCGGTAGCGCTCGTCGGGGCCCTCGGGGTCGCCGGCCCAGCCGGCCGGGAGGGTGAACCTCTCGTGGCCGTCGACGAGTCCGCGCCAGAAGTCGCGGTCCTCGGCCGAGGCGAGGGAGCGCAGCTCGCCGGCGATGAAGTCGGCGTAGCGCACGGCGGGGACGGGCGGGGCGGGCTCGGGCTCGCCGCCGGTGCGCATCGCCTTGTAGGCGCGCAGCAGTTCCATCAGCTGGGAGTGGTAGCTCCAGCCCTCGATGACGGGGTGGCACTCGGTGATGGACAGCCACCAGCTCTCGTCGTCGACGAGGTGGACGGCCATCCGCATGAGCGGGGCGGCGGCCAGGTCGAAGAGCTCGGCCCGGTCGCGGTCGGCGAAGGCCCACATCGCGGACTCCCGCTCGGCGCGGGGCAGGTGGCGCAGGTCCTCGAAGAGGCACGGCATGGACACCTCGCCGACGGCGTGCACGAGCTGGAGGGGCTCGCTGTAGCCGGAGAGGGCGAAGGAGGTCCGCATGACCTCGTGCCGCTCGACGATCAGGTCGGCGGCCCGCCGGAAGACGGCCGGGTCGAAGGGGAGTTCGTCGCGGATCCGGAAGGAGGTGATGTTGTGGTAGCGGTTCTCGCCGCTGCGGCCGTGCATCTCGACGAGCATGCCGGCCTGGATCCGGGAGACCGGGTAGGCGTCGGTGACCCCGCCGGGCAGGGTGAGCCGGTCCTCCTCGCCGATCAGGGCGAAGGGGGCGACGGGGCCGTCGGCGCGCTCGGCCGTGCCGTCGCCGGCCTGGTCGCCGAGGGCGGCGCGCAGCCTGGCGACGGTGCGGTGCTCGAAGACGTCGCGGACGCTGGTCTCCCAGCCGGCCTCGCGCAGGGCGCCGACGAGGGAGACGGCGCGGATGGAGTCGCCGCCGAGGTCGAAGTAGTTGTCGTGGACGCCGACCTTCTCCAGGCCCAGGGTCTCGGCCCAGACGGCTGCGATGGAGGCCTCGGCGGCGTCGCGCGCCTCGACGTGCTCGCCGACGGCGGTGGCCTCGCGGCCGGGGGCGGGCAGGGCGCGCCGGTCGAGCTTGCCGTTGGCGGTGAGCGGGAGGGCGGCGAGGCGCAGGTAGGCGGAGGGGATCATGTAGGCGGGCAGCGCGGCGGCGAGGTGGTCCTTGAGGGCGGCCGGGGCGAGGGCCTCCTCGTCGGCGCCGGGCGCGGGGACGAGGTAGGCGACGAGCTGCCGGTCGCCGGGGCTGTCCTCGCGGACGAGGGCGACGGCCTCGGCGACGGCGGGGTGGGCGCTCAGGGCGGTCTCGATCTCGCCGAGTTCGATGCGGTAGCCGCGCAGTTTGACCTGGTGGTCGATGCGGGCGATGAAGTCGAGGTTGCCGTCGGGCAGGACGCGGGCGAGGTCGCCGGTGCGGTAGATGCGGGCGCCGGGGGCGCCGTACGGGTCGGGCAGGAAGCGCTCGGCGGTCAGGTCGGGCCGGCCGGCGTAGCCGCGGGCCAGGCCCGTGCCGCCGATCCACACCTCGCCGGGGACGCCGACGGGCAGCGGGCGCAGCTGCTCGTCGAGGACGTACATGGTGGTGTTCGGGATGGCGCGGCCGATGGAGACGAGCTCGGTGGCGACGGGTCCGCGGGCGGCGCCGTCGGCGGTCAGGAAGAAGGCGGAGTTGCCGACGGTGATCTCGGTGGGGCCGTACTCGGCGGCCAGCCGGGTGCCGTCGGGTCCTGCGGCGGCGGCCCAGCGTTCGGCGAGGCGGTGGGTGAAGGAGTCGCCGGCGGCGATGACCAGCCCGGCCAGGTCGCGGATCTGCGCGGGGTCGAGCTGCCGGGAGAGCAGGTCGAGGTGGCCGGGGGTGAGCTTGATGAAGGCGTACGGGCCGCCTTCGGCGAGCAGCGCGCCGAGGTCGGCGGTGTCGAAGTCCTGCGGCAGCAGGTGCACGCTCTGCCCGGTCATCAGCGGCGCGTACAGGTCGGGGACGCCGAGGTCGAAGGCGACGGAGGAGAACAGGGGGGCGCCGCCGGTGCCGGCGGAGGCGTACGCGCCCGCGGTCCAGGTGAGGTAGTTGGCCAGGCCGCGGTGGCCGATGAGGACGCCCTTGGGCCTGCCGGTGGAGCCGGAGGTGTAGATGACGTAGGCGAGCTGGTCCAGGTCGTACGCGGCGGGCAGCTCGGCCTCTGCGGTGGCGAGGGCGATCCGCTCGGCGGGGTCGTCGACGACCACGAGCTCGGGCCCCGAGAAGCGGCCGGCGTGCCGGGCCTGGGTGACGACCAGGCGGGTGCCGGTGTCGCCGAGCATGAAGGAGATCCGCTCGTCGGGGTAGCCGGGGTCGATCGGGACGTACGCGGCGCCCGCTCGCCAGATCCCGAGCAGGGCGGCGACCAGGTCGGGGCCGCGGTCCAGCAGGACGCCGACGGTGTCGTCGGGCCGGGCCCCTAGCTGCACCAGCCGGCGGGCGAACCGGTCGGCGAGGGCGTCCAGTTCGGCGTAGGTGGTGGTGCCGCCGGCGTGGCGGACGGCGATCGCGTCGGGGGTGGCGGCGATCTGCTCGGCGATGGTCTCGAAGACGGGCCGCGGCTCGCCGGTCACGGGCGCGCCGACCGGCTCGGCGGGTCCGTCGAGCAGCAGGGAGCGCTCGGCGCCGCCGAGGAAGTCCAGGGCGGACAGCGGGTCGCCGGGCCGTTGGGCGACGGCGGCGAGCAGGGCGGCGTAGTGGCCGGTGATCCGCTCGGCGGTGGCCGCGGCGAACAGGTCGGTGGCGTACTCGAGGCTGCCGTGCAGGGACCCGTCGGGGCGCTCGGCCAGGTGCAGGGTGAGGTCGAAGCGGGCGATGCGGCCGGTCGCGGCGACGGGCCGGACGTCGAGTCCGGGCAGGTCGGGGCTGTCGGAGCCGTGCCCGGAGGCCAGGTCGAACATGACCTGGAACAGGGGCGTGGTGGACAGGTCGCGGGCGGGCTCCAGCTCGTCGGCGATGCGGTCGAAGGGGGTGTCCTGGTGGTCGAAGGCGTCCAGGACGGTGGTGCGCACGCCCCGCAGCAGCTCCCGGAAGGCGGGGTCGCCCTGCCAGCGGCCGCGCAGGACCAGGCTGTTGTAGGCGTAGCCGGCCATCTGCTGGAGTTCGGGGCGGGTGCGGCCGGAGACGGCGGTGCCGACCGCGACGTCCTGCTTGCCGGTGTAGCGGCCCAGCAGGGCCTGGTAGGCGCCGAGCAGGACCATGAAGAGGGTGGCGCCCTCCTCCTCGGCGAGGCCGCGCAGCCGGTCCGCGACCCCGGCCGGGACGTCGAACTCCGCCACGGCGCCGTCCCAGCCGCGCACGGCGGGCCGCGGCCGGTCGGTGGGCAGGCCGAGCGGGGCTGTGCCGGCGAGCTGTCCGCGCCACCAGTCGAGGGCGGCGTCGGCGGCGGGGCCGCTCTGGCGGGCGTTCATCCAGGCCGCGTAGTCGGCGTACTGCACGGGCGGCTCGGGCAGGACGGCGCCCAGCGGGCCGGTGACGGCGCCCGCGGCCCGGTGGAGGGCGGCCAGGTCGGCGAGGAGCAGCGGCCTCGTCAGGGCGTCGCAGGCGATGTGGTGCATGACGACGACCAGGACGTGGTCGTCGGAGGCGAAGCGCAGCAGGCGCACGCGCAGCGGGGCCTCGGCGGCCAGGTCGAACACCTCGGCGGCGCGGGCCCGGGCGAAGGCGGCCGCGGCGGCGTCCCGGTCGGCCTCGGCGGT
This sequence comes from Streptomyces sp. NPDC046876, assembly GCF_040645035.1. NCBI lineage: Bacteria > Bacillati > Actinomycetota > Actinomycetes > Kitasatosporales > Streptomycetaceae > Streptomyces > Streptomyces sp. NPDC046876. The sequence goes on from NZ_JBEYXK010000002.1 coordinate 167,053, forward strand.
GCCGGCGGCCTCGCTGACCGCGTAGTCGACGGGGCCGGGGGCGTCGATGACCTGGCGGGGCTCGGTCCCGTCGAGGACGTAGCGGGTGCGCAGGATCTCGTGGCGGGCGGCGAGGGCGTCGAAGGCGCGGCGCAGGGCGCTCTCGTCGAGGGTGCCGCGCAGCCGGAAGACGAGCGGCAGCAGGTATTCGGGGCTGTCGGGGTCGAGCTGGTGCAGGAACCACTGCTGGCGCTGGCCGGCGGAGAGGGCGAGGGGTGCGTCGCGGTCGGCGCGCGGGATCGCGGTGCGGGCGGCGGTGCGGCCGCCGGTGCGGCCCGCGCGGCCGGCGAGCCGTCTGCGCAGCAGTTCCGCCCGCAGTTCTTCCTGCGTGGGTGCGGTGGGTGCGGTCACGGCTGGTACTCCCTGTGGGCGATGGCCAGTTCGGCGTGGTCGAGCGACTCGATCTCAATGCGTACGGCTTCCTCGACGGCGGCGGCGAGGGCGGTGACGGTGGGGTTCTCGAAGACGGCGCGCAGCGGCATCTCCACGTCGAACTCCTCGTGGAGGCGGGCGACGACGCGGGCGGCGAGGACGGAGTTCCCGCCGATCCGGAAGAAGCCCTGGGTGGCTCCGATGCGGCGTTCGGTGCCGTCGTCCGTGAACCGCTCGTCCCCGTGGAGGACTTCGGCCCAGATCTCGGCGATGATCTCCTCCACCGGGCCCTCGGGGGCGGTGTACGGCTCGTCGGAGAGGGCGGCGGCGAGGTCGGGGGCCGGCAGGGCCTTGACGTCGACCTTGTTGTGGCGGGTCAGCGGGATGTCCGGGACCGGTACGAGCAGGGCGGGGACCATGTAGTCCGGGAGCCTGCGGGCGCAGTGGTCGAGGAGTTCGGTGTCGCCGGGGACCCGGCCCGGTCGCGGGACCCAGTAGGCGACGAGGGCGGCGGCGGTGCCGCTGCCGTGGACGACGACGGCGCACTGGGCGACGCCGGGGTGCTCGGCGAGGACGCCCTGCACCTCGCCGGTCTCCACGCGCCGACCGCGGATCTTGGCCTGGCCGTCGGCGCGGCCGGCGAACTCCAGGGTGCCGTCGGGCAGCAGGCGGGCGCGGTCGCCGGTGCGGTAGAGGCGGGCGCCGGGGGCTCCGTACGGGTCGGGCACGAAGGCGGCGGCGGTCAGGTCGGGGCGGCCGTGGTAGCCGCGGGCCAGGCCCGCGCCGCCGACGCAGAGTTCGCCGATGACGCCGTACGGGACGGGCTGGAGCCACTCGTCGAGGACGCGGGCGGTGACGTGCGGGTAGGCGCGGCCGACGGGGACCGAGGCGGCCGTGTCGTGGGCGTCCCAGCGGGTGGCGGCGATGGTGGTCTCGGTGAGGCCGTACTCGTTGACGAAGCGCAGCAGCCGCCGGGACAGCTCGCGGGCCAGGGCGGGCGGGCAGGGCTCGCCGCCGGTCTGGCCGACGAGGGGGCGCCGGCCGAGGCCCGCGTCGATCAGCATCTGCCAGTGCGGCGGGCCGACCTGGAGGTGGCTGACGCCGTGCTCCTCGATCAGGCGCAGCTGGGCGGGGTGGTCGGCGAGGTCGTCCTCGCGGGCCAGGACCACCCGGCCGCCGGCGGTCAGCGGCATCAGCAGCTCGGTGCAGGAGATGTCGAAGGTGGGCTGGGCGAGGGCGAGCCAGGCGTCGTCGGGGCCCTGGCCGAAGTCGAGGTGGGCCTGCGAGGCGCGGAGCATGGCCAGCAGGGTCCGGTGCTCGACGGCGACGCCCTTGGGCCGGCCGGTGGAGCCGGAGGTGTACATGATGTAGGCGAGCCGGGCCGGATCGGCCGGCGCCTCGGGCGGCGTGCCGGCCCAGGATGCGGGCCCGCCGGCCGGGCCCTCGGCCGGGCGGGCGGCACCGGTCCACGAGCCGAGCCCCTCCGTGGCGACGGCGGGGTCGCTCGCGGCGGCCAGGGCAGCGGCGAAGGCCGGTGCCTCCGGCGGTGGGGCGGTCTGGGCACCCGTCCCGGGAGCCTGGGTGGTGGCGGCCCACGCGGTGGTGAGGCCGTCGGCGGCCAAGGCCGGGTCGCTCGCCGCGGCCAGGGCAGCGGCACCCGCGGCCGCGGCGAACGCCGGTGCCTCCGGCGGCGTGGCGGTCCGGGCGCCAATCTCCTCGGGCTCGGCCCACGCGGTGGTGAGGCCGTCGGCGGCCAGGGCGGGGTCGCTCGCGGCGGCCAGGGCGGCGGCGCCCGCGGCTGCGGCGAAGGCCGCGCTGGGAGCCCAGGCGGCAAGCCCGGCCCCGGGACGCCCGGCGGCCCCCGCCACGGCCGGCCCCGGCACGGCGGATCCGGCGGCGTCGCCGTTCGCCGTCGCGGTGCCCTGCGCACCGGCGGAGCCGGGCACGGCGGCGGTCGCCGTGGTGGCACCCGCATCGGCGGAGCCCGGGACGGCCGGGGCCGGCACGGCGGAGCCCGCGGCGGCCAGGGCGGCGAGGCGGTCGTCGGTGTCCAGGGCCAGCCAGGGGCCCTCGTGGCGGCCGCGGAGGCGGGTGGCACCGGCCAGGTCGGAGACGAGCAGGGCGGCGCCGGAGTCGTCCAGGATGTGGCCGAGGCGCTCGTCGGGGGCCGCCGGGTCCAGTGGGACGAAGGCGGCTCCGGCCTTCCAGATGCCGAGGTAGGCGGCGATCAGGTCGGGGGTGCGGCCGAGCAGGACGGCGACGGTGGTCTCGGGGGCGGCGCCGAGTTCGCGCAGCCGCAGGCCGATCGCCTCGGCGCGGGCCTCCAGCCGGGCGTAGCTCCAGTGCTCGTCCCCGCAGATGACGGCCGTGTCGTCCGGGGAGGTCCGGGCGACGGCGGCGATCGCGGTGTGCACGGCGCCCCCGGCGCTGCGGTCGGCGGCGGGCGCGGCGGCCGGGTCGCCGGCCGCGGGCGTACCCGGCTCGGGCGCGCCCGGGCCGAGCGCCAGGAGTTCCGCGCGCAGCCCGTCGGGGAGCATGTCGGCCCGGTCCAGGCGGACGGCGGGGTCGGCGGTGACGGCTTCGAGCAGGCGGACCCAGCCGGCCGCGAACCGTTCGACGGTGGCGGGGTCGAAGAGGGAGGTGGCGTACTCGACGAGGCCGAGCAGACTGCCGTCGGGCTGCCGCTGGACGACGAAGGTGAGGTCGGTGCGGGCGGCCCGCCAGGCGCCGCGGAAGGCGTCGACGTCGCCGCTCGCGGTGGCGGTGCCGGTCCGGCCCTCCTCGTGGAGGTCGAACATGACCTGGTAGAGGGGGGTGCGGCCGGGGTCGCGGGCGTCGTCGAGGGCGGCGACGAGCCGGTCGAAGGGCAGGTCCTGGTGGGCGAACGCGGTGCGGGCGGTGTCCCGGACCCGGGCGAGCGCCTCGGTGAAGGGGGCGTCGGCCGGCGCGTCGCAGCGCATGACGAGGGTGTTGAGGAAGAAGCCGACGACGTCGGCGACCTCGGGGCGTTCGCGGCCGGCGACGGGCACGCCGACGGGGACGTCCCACTGGCCGGTGAGCCGGGCGACGAGCGTGGCGAACACGGTGAGCAGGGTCTGCTGGAGGGTGGCGCCGTGGGCGCGGCCCAGGGCGGCGGCCCGCTCGGTGAGGGCGGCGGGCACGGTGAAGACGTGGGCGGCGCCGGCGCCGTCGCGGACGGCGGGCCGGGGCCGGTCGGCGGGCAGGTCTACGGGGAGGATCCCGGCCAGGGTCTGCTTCCAGTGGGCGAGTTCGGCCTCCGCGGCGCTGCCGGAGAGCCGGCGGCGCTGGTGGACGGCGTGGTCGGCGTACTGGACGGGCAGCGGCGGCAGCTCGGCCGCGGTGCCGTGGTGGGCGGCTTCGGCCAGGGCCGTCAGGTCGCGTTCGAGGACGACGGAGGACCAGCCGTCGCAGGCGATGTGGTGGACGGACAGGACCAGGCTGAGGGCCGCGTGCGGCTGCGGGCCGCGGACGGCGAGGGCCCGCCAGACGGGTCCGTGCTCCAGGTCGAAGGGCCGGGCGAACTCCTCCTGGACGAGGGCTCCGAGGGCCGCGGCGGTCTCGGCGCGGGCGAGGCGCAGCTCGACGCGGGGCTCGGCGTCGGCGATCTGGACGGGCTCGGCGGCGCGCAGGGCGTAACGGGTGCGCAGGATCTCGTGCCGTGCGGCGAGCGCGGTCAGGGCGGCCCGGAGGGTGTCGTCGGTGTAGTGGGGCGGCAGGGTGATGAAGACGGGCGCGTTCCACTCGGAGCTGCCGGGGCGCAGCCGGTCCATCAGCCACATGCCCTGCTGGCCGGGCGAGAGGGGCAGCCCCTCGGGGGTGCGCTCGACGGGCCGTACGGGCTCGTCGGCGGCCAGGGCCGAAGGGGCGGCGCCGGCCAGGGCGGGGGCGTCGGCGAGCAGCGCGGCCTGGGCCTCGACGGTGGTGGCGGTGAACAGCGAGCGCAGCGCGACCCGGGTCCCGCCGGCGGCGGTGAGGGCCTCGGCGAGCTGGCTGAGCATCAGGGAGGCCCCGCCGAGCTGGAAGAAGTCGTGGGTGGCGCCGATGCGGTCGGCGGGGATGGACAGCAGCTGCGCCCAGGTCTCGGCGACGACCCGCTCGGCGGCGGTGCGTACGGGCACGTGGGCGCCGGCGTCGGCGGCCGCGGCGGTGGCCGGCTCGGGCAGCGAGGAGCGGTCGATCTTCCCGTTCGCGGTGAGCGGGAACTCGGCGACCGGCACGTACACGGACGGGACCAACGGGTCGGGCAGGGAGCGGCGCAGGAAGGTGCGCAGCTCGTCGGGGCGCAGGTGTTCGCCGCGGGACTGCACCCAGGCGACGAGGCGGTGGCCGCCGGAGCCGTCGGGGACGGCCGCGGCGACGGCGGCCCGCACCCAGGGGTGGCCGGTGAGGGCGGCCTCGACCTCGCCGGTCTCGATGCGGACGCCGTTGACCTTGACCTGGTGGTCGAGGCGGCCGAGGTACTCCAGGGTGCCGTCGGCGAGCCAGCGCACCCGGTCGCCGGTGCGGTAGAGCCGCTCGCCGGGGGCGCCGTACGGGTCGGGCACGAAGCGCTCGGCGGTCTGGTCGGGCCGGCCGTGGTAGCCGAGGGCGAGTCCGATGCCGCCGGCGTGCAGTTCGCCGGGGACGCCGACGGGCACGGGCCGGCCGGCCGGGTCGAGGACGAGGGCCCGCATGTGGGCGATGGGCCGGCCGATGAGGACGGCTCCGGTCTCCTGCGCCGGGTCCCAGCGGTGCTCGGTGATGTCCACGGAGGCCTCGGTGGGGCCGTACGTGTTCCAGATCTCGGCCCGCGGGGCGCGCTCGGCCAGGGCGCGGCACAGCTCGGCGTGGAGCGGCTCGCCGGCGCTGAAGATCAGCCGGAGGCCGGCGGCGCCCTCCCAGCCGGACTGCTCGACCAGGCGCCGGTGGACGGAGGGGACGCCCTGCAGGACGGTGACGCCGTGCTCGGCGACGGCGCGCAGCAGGGCGGCGGGGTCGCGCTCGGCGTCCTCGGGGGCGATGGCGACGGCGCCGCCGCTGATCAGCGGGGAGAACACCTCGAGTCCGGCGGCGTCGAAGCCGATGGTGGTCTTGAGCAGGAAGCGGTCGGCGGCGCCGAGGCGGTGGCGGTGGGCCAGCCAGCGGACGCGGTTGGCGATGCCGGCGTGCGGGACGAGGACGCCCTTGGGGCGGCCGGTGGAGCCGGAGGTGTGCAGGACGTAGGCGGGGCGGGCCGGGTCGGCGGCGACGGGGAGGGCTGCGGCCTCGGCGGCGGTCAGGGCCGCGGGCGCGTCGGCGATGTCGAGGACGTCCACGCCGGCCGGCAGCCGGTCGGCGGTGGAGCCGGCCGCGAGGACGGTGCGGGCGCCGGTGTCGTCCAGGACGAGGGCGAGGCGGGCCTGGGGGTAGGCGGGGTCGAGGGGGACGTAGGTGCCGCCGGCGAACCAGACGCCGAGGAGGGCGGCGACGAGCTCGGGCCCGCGGGGCAGGCAGACGCCGACGAAGTCGCCGGGCGCCACGCCGCGGGCGCGCAGGGCGGCGGCGTAGCGGCCGGCGAGGTCGTCGAGGGCGGCGTAGGCGAGGACGGTGCCGTCGGCGCCGAGGACGGCGGGGGCCTCGGGGGTGCGGGCGGCCTGGGCCTTGAACAGGTGGGGCAGCAGCAGACGGCCGGGGGCGGATCCCGACTGTGTACGGTCGTTCACGTGCTCTCCTTCATCGGGATCCGGCGGCGCCGGTGCGGGCGCACGGTGCGCCTGGGGTGTGGGGTGCGGGGTGTGGGGGGCGGTGCGGGCCCGGGGAGGGGTCAGGCCGCGGTGCCGGCGGCGGCCATCCGGCGGCGCAGGCTCGCCGGGCGCAGGTCGGTCCACACCTCGGTGATGCGGGCGAGGCACTCCTCGCGGGTGCCCTCGGTGCCCTCGGCGTGCCAGCCGGCGGGGAGGTCGCGGTCGGCCCACCAGATCGAGTACTGCTCCTCGTCGTTGAGGACGACGCGGTAGACGGTGGCGGACCCGGCCGCGGTGTCGTTCTGCTGTTCGCTCATCGCTGTTCCCTTCGCTTCGGTGAGGTGCCGCCCATCCTTGAAGAGGGCCCTATCGACGCCCTATCGGGCGCATATACGTCCCCCGGCACGGGGCGGGCCCCCGACGCCTGTTGGCGTCGGGGGCCCGTGAGTTGCCGTGTGTGCTGCGTGCCCTGGGGGTGGTGGGTCAGGCGGCGTTGTTGTTCACGTTGTTGTTGTTGAAGTTGTTGTTGTTCAGGTTGTTGTTGACGTTGTTGTTGTTGAGGTTGGACTCGACGTCGTTGTCGAGGATCCAGTTGACGTTGGCGGCAGCGTTGTTGATGTTGTTGTTGGCGTTGTTGCTCATGGTGTGGTTCCTCTCCTCTTCTCCGGTGGGTCGACCGGTCCGGGAACCGAGCTGCACACGGGTCGTGTGCGGTCGGCGGACCGATTCGTAGCGGCGCAGGGCGGCGGCGATGCCGTCCGCCTCCCCGTCCGCCTCCTCGAGGCAGATGGCGAGTGCCACCCCGTCCTCGATGGCCTGGTTGGCTCCCTGCCCGTGGTGCGGGAGCATCGGGTGGGCTGCGTCGCCGAGCAGGGTCACGCGGGGCGTGCTCCACCGCTCCAGCGGCGCCCGGTCGTACAGGGCCCAGCGGCGCACCTCGCCCGCCGCGGCGACCAGCTCCCGTACCTGCGGCGCCCAGCCGGTCAGTACGGAGTCCAGGTCGGCCCGGTCGGTGGCGCTGGTCCAGGACTCGGCGTCGCCCTCGGCGGCCGGCACCACCACGACGTAGGTGAACTGCCGTCCGCCGGAGACCGGGTAGCACAGCACCCGGGCATCGGGCCCCGCGAACATGTACATCCGCGAGGGGTCCAGGCCGGGCACGTCGGCGGCGTCCACCAGGCCGCGCAGGGCGCTGTTGCCCGAGTACACGGGGGCGTCCGCGCCGGCGACCGCGCGGCGCACCGCCGAGTGGACCCCGTCGGCGCCGATCAGTACGTCGGCTTCGGCGGCGGTGCCGTCCGCGAACTCCAGCCGCACACCGGCGGGATCCTCGCGGAAGCCGGTGAGCTGCTTGCCGGTGTGCACCCGGGCGGCGGGCAGCAGGGCCGCCAGCATCCGGTGCAGGTCCCCGCGGTGGACGGTGAGGTAGGGGGCGCGGAACTGCCGCTCCCAGGCCTCCCCCATCTCCTGGACGGCGACCTGCGCCCCGTTGTGGAAGGCGCGGACCTCCAGGGCCTCGGGTCGGACCGCCGCCTCGGCCAGACGGGGGGCGAGGCCGAGGCGGCGGAGCAGGCGGGTGCCATTGGGCCCCAGGTGCATGCCGACGCCTTGTTCGCGCAGGGCCTCGGCGCGCTCGTAGACGTGGACGTCGATGCCCCTGGCGTGCAGGGCGGCCGCGGCGGTCAGCCCGCCCAGGCCGCCGCCGACGACGGCAACGGTGGGGGTCATGCGTGGTCCCAGGCGTTCTCGAAGGCCTCGAACTCGTCGTAGGCCGGGTCGTCCCAGCCACTCCCGGCGCCGGCCCCGGCGCCCGCGCTGAGCGCGAGCAGCGCCGCGAGCTCGGCCTGCCCGGCCAGTTCGACGTCGGCGATCCGGGTGTCGGGCGCGGCGACCGCGGCCGCCAGCATCCGCTCGTACCCGAGGGCGAACCGCTCGACCGTGGCCCGGTCCAGCACGTCCGTGTCGTAGGAGAAGACCGCGGTGATCCCCTCCGGGGTCTGCTCGATCCGCAGCAGCAGGTCCAGCTGGCCCTCCTGCTGCGGGACGTCGATCAGGGCGATGTCCAGCCCGGCGTACGGGACGGACGGGCCCTCGGCGGCGCCCGGCGGGACGTTGGGCACCGGCGGCTCCATCCGGTCCATCTGGACCAGGAACAGCGCGGTGCGGAAGACCGTCGCCCGGGGGAAGGCCAGCGCGCACGGGTAGCGCACGTTGACCATGCCGCGCATCACCCGCTCGCCGGCCTGGGCGGCGGCGCTGCGGAAGGTGGACTGCGGGGTGAAGTCGGCGCGGACCGGCATGGTGTTGAGGAAGCAGCCGACCACGTCGCGCAGGGCCCGGCCCATCCGGCTGGTGGCCGGCACGCCCAGGACGAAGGCGTCCTGGCCGGTCCAGCGGTGGGTCAGCGCCTGGAACACCGACAGGAGGTACGCGAACGGCGTCACTCCCGCCGCCCCGGCCGCCCCGCCGAGACCGTCCGCGGTCTCCCGCGGGAGCTGTCGTACGACGGTTCCGCCCCGGTAGGAGCGGAGGGCGGGCCGGGGCCGGTCCAGGGGGAGCTCGGCGGCGGGGGCGCCGCCCACCGACTCCTGCCAGAGGGCGGAGCTGCGCCGTCCCGCCTCGGAGGCGGTGTGGCGCTGCTCCTCGGCCGCGTGGTCGGCGTAGCTGCCGGGGATGGGCCGCCAGCGCGGCTCGACGCCGGCGGCGAGGCCCTCGTAGGCGTCGAGGAGGTCGCGCACCAGCAGCCAGCGCGAGGTGAAGTCGCTGACGATGTGGTGGGCGGAGGTGACCAGCGCCCAGTCCTCGTCGGAGCGGCGCAGCAGCACCACCCGGAAGGCCGCGGACTCGAGCCGGAAGGGGCGGGCCCCGGCCTCCTCGGCGGCGGCGTGCAGGGCGGCCTCGCCGGCGCCGTCCATGTCCCGGTACTCCAGGCGGACCAGCGGCTCGGCGCTGACCGTGCGGCGGGCCCCGGCGGCGGTCTCGGTGAAGACGGAGCGCAGCAGCTCCTGGCGGGCGCCGACCGCGGTGACGGCGGCGGCCATGGCGGCGGGGTCGACCCGGCCGCGCAGCCGCAGCGGCATGACGATGTTGTAGGCGGAGGCCTCGGGTGCGACCCGGTACGCCGTCCACATGGACTGCTGGATCGCGGTCAGGGGCAGGGCAGCGGCCTCGGTGGCGGTGGCGCTGGTGGGGGCGGTGCTCATCCGCAGCCTCCCGCGTGGCTCATGTCGGTGGTCCGGCCGGCGCCGACGACGGCGAGCTCCGCCTCGGCGGGCTGCGCGGCGGGGGCCGGCGGCTCGCCGTCGGCGACGGACCCGGTGAAGGAATCGGTGAAGGAGGCGGCGAAGGCGGCCACCCGGTCCAGGCCCCAGTACGGCTCGCTGCCGTGGATGAAGTAGGGGACCCCGAAGACCCCGTCGCGGTGCACATCGAGCAGGGCGCGCACACCGCGCTCGCGCAGGGGCCCGCTGTCGGTGGCGGCGGCCGCCTCGGAGGCGTCCAGGCCGATCTCGGCGGCCAGTTCGACGACGGTGGCCGGGTCGCAGATGTCGCGGCCCTCCAGCCAGCGGGCACGGCCCGCGCGGGCCACCCACTGCCGGCCCAGGCCCGCGTCGGCGGCGAGGAACCAGGTCAGGTGGGCCGGCTCCCACCACGGGGTGCGGTCGGTCGGCCAGGTCAGCGCGAGGCCCCGCTCGGCGGCCAGGCGCCGTACGTCGCGCAGGATGTAGAACTGCTTGGCGCGGGTCATCGGGGTGTACGGGAACTGCCCGCCGGCCGCGTCGAGCAGCGCGGCGCTGGTCTCGTCCGGCTCCCAGAAGGGCCGCCACTCCAGGCGGTCGAGGAGCTCGGGGTGATCGCGCTCCAGGTCGCCGAGGGCGAAGAAGTTGTAGGGGCTGCGCAGGTTGAAATAGAACCTCGGCGGTTTGGCGGCACGGCCGGCCATGACGTTCTCTCCTTGGTGGCAAGCGCCCGGTCCGGGGTCTGTCCGGTGGATCAGGGGCGGACGGGCCCTGGCGGGCGGCGGGGTCAGACGACCAGTCCGCCGTCGATGTGGAAGACCTGTCCGGTGATGTACGCGGCGCGGGGGGAGGCGAGGAAGGACACCAGTTCGGCGACCTCCTGCGCCTCGCCGAAGCGGCCCAGCGGGATGCGGGCGGTCATCTCCTTGGCGTGCTTCTCGGACAGGCCGCCGACCATGTCGGTGGCGATGAACCCGGGGGCCACGGCGTTGGCCCGCAGCCCGCTGCGCCCGGCTTCCTTGGCCAGGGCCTTGGTGAAGCCGATGATCCCGGCCTTGGTCGCGGAGTAGTTGCTCTGGGTGGCGTTGCCCGCGGCGGCGACCGAGGACAGGGTGATGACGGTGCCCTTGCGGCGCTTCATCATCGGGAAGGCGAGGGCCTTGGCGAAGTTGAAGGTGCCGTCGAGGTTGGTGCGCACGACCGCGTCCCAGTCCTCGTCCTTCATCATCGCCAGGTGGCCGTCGCGGACGATGCCGGCGGCGGTGACCAGGACCTCGACGGGGCCGAGTTCGGCCTCGGCCCGCGCGGTGAAGGCCCGTACCTGCTCGCGGTCGGTGACGTCGACCCGGCCGGCCAGGACCCGTGCGCCGTGCTCATGCGCCGTCTTGGCCGCGAGGGCCGCGGCCTCCTCGTTGGAGTGGTAGCAGAAGGCCACGTCGTGGCCGTCGCGGGCCAGGGTCTCCACCACGGCCCGGCCGATGCCGCGGGAGCCGCCGGTGACGAGGGCGACCGGCCTCGGTGTCTCGGACATGGAAGGTGCCTCTCTATCTGCTGTCTCGGACGTCGTCTGCGTCGTCCGCGTCGTCTGCGGGGCCCGGGGCTCAGCCGAGCCGGAGCAGGGTGGCGCCGACGGTGCCGTCCCGGTCGAGGGCGGTGACCAGCGCGAGCCGGTCCACCAGGGCGGGGTCCGCCCCGGCCAGGGCCAGGACGGCGGCCAGCTGGAAGGCGGCGGAGGCCGCGGTCGCGTCGCCGACGAGCGGGCGGACCGCGATCCGCTCGCCCGCGAGCCCGTCGAGGGCGGACCGCTCCTGCTTGCCGAGCTGTCCGGGCGGGGTGCCCGGGGCGACGAGGGCGAGGTCCACGGGGGCGGCCCCGGCGTCGGCGAGCACGTCGGCGATGCAGCGGGCCAGCGCCTCGCCGGCCCGTCCCGTCTCGGGGAAGGCCCTGAACCGGGAGCCCAGCACGGTGGCGAGCACGGGCCGGCCCCCGTCGCGGGCGGCCGCCCCGCTCTCCAGCAGGAACAGCGCGGCCCCCTCGCCGAGCGGGTCGGCCCCGGCGCCGCCGTGGTCGGCGACGTGCTCCAGCCGCGCCCGCTGTACGGAGAACTCCTCGGCCGCGCCCGCCAGCAGGGCGGTGGCGTGGCCGCCGCGCAGCAGCCGGGAGGCGTAGTTCAAGGCGAGCAGCCCGGTGGCGGAGCCGCCGGAGACGGTGACGTTGGGGCCCTTGAGGGTGTGGCGGATGGCGCTCTGCCCGGTCGGGCAGTTCATGACGGTGTTCGGGAACCGGGCCGGGTCGACCAGGTAGGGCTTCTCCCCGGTCAGCGCGTCCTTGGTGAAGTCCATGATGGACTGGACGCTTCCCGAGGTGCCGAGCACCAGGCCGGTCTTCTCCGGGTCCGCGGCCAGGCCCTGGCCGTAGTCCTGGAGGAGTTCGCCGACGGTGATGACGGCGATCCCGGTGGCCCGGTCCATGGAGCGGGTGCCCTTGCGGCCGAGCACGGCCTTGATGTCGAAGTCCGGGATCAGGCCGGCCTCGGCGTAGGGCACCGGCCAACGCCCGGCGTCCAGGGGGGCGGTGGCGGCGGCCTTGCCGAGGAGCCCCTCCGCGAAGGGCCGGCGGCCCAGCCCGTAGGGGGAGGACACCGCCCAGCCCGAGATGACGAGCTGCTGCGCGGGATCGGTCGCGGTGGCGTTCATGCGACGGCGCTCCTGTCTGCTCCGGCTGCGGCGACTGCGCCGGCTGCTCCGGCTGCGGCGGCCGTGTCGTTCCAGTGGCCGAGGACCAGGACGGCGTTGTTGCCGCCGAAGGCCAGTCCGTTGTTCTGCACGACCTTCAGGTCGGCCTCGACCGCCTCGTTGGGCACGCAGTCCACGCCGCACTCGGGGTCGGTGGTGCGGTGGTTGATGGTCGGCGGGATGAAGCCCTCCTTGAGGGCGAGGGCGCAGGCCGCGGAGGCCAAGGCGCTGGCGGCGCCCATGGTGTGGCCGATCATCGACTTGATGGAGACGGTGCGCGGCAGGTCCTCGCCGAACACCTGGCGGATCGCGCCGACCTCGGTGACGTCGTTGGCCTTGGTGCCGGTGCCGTGCGCGGAGATGAAGTCCACGTCGGCGGGGGTGATCCCGGCGTTGGCGTGCGCGGCCGTGATGCAGCGGGCGATGGAGTCCCGGTCGGGGGCGACCGGGTGGCTGGCGTCGCACGACAGCCCGTAGCCGAGCACCTCGGCGTAGATGCGGGCGCCGCGGGCGAGGGCGGACTCCAGGGACTCCATGAGCAGGATCCCGGCGCCCTCGCCGGTCAGGATGCCCTGCCGGTCGGCGTCGAAGGGGCGGCACACGTCGGGGGCGATGGTGCCGAGCCGGTAGAAGCCGGTGAAGGTCTTGCGGCACAGCGCGTCGGCGCCGCCGCACAGGGCCATCTCCACGTCCCCCGAGCTGATCGCGTCGTAGCCGTAGCCGACCGCGTAGTTCCCGGCGGCGCAGGCGGTGGGGACGGTGACCGTCTCCACGTCCTCCAGACCGAGTTCGCGGACGATGCCGGCGGAGAGCCGGCCCGGCCAGACGCGGCGGGCGACCACCGGGTCGAGGGTGTCCTCGCCGCCGGCGACCTGGAGCCCGGTGAGGTGGTCGAGGTCGCGGGACTCGCCGTCGGTGGTGCCGACCGAGACCAGGGAGCGCCTGGCCCGGACGTCCGCCTCGGCGAGGCCCGCGTCGGCCACCGCCATCCGCGCTCCGGCGACCGCGAACTGGGCGGCCCGGCCGAGCTCGTCGGCGGGCAGCTCGCGCAGCCAGGCCTCCGGCTCGAAGTCGGTGATCTCGCAGGCGTTGGAGTGCGCGAAGCCGGTGGTGTCGAAGGCGGCGATGGGCTTGGCCCCGCTGCGTCCGGCCCGCAGGCTCCTGGCGAAGGCGTCCACGCCCGTACCGATACTCGTCACGACACCGAGCCCGGTGATCACCACCCGGTGCCGGGCAGCGCCCGGCTGCCCTGTCGCGGCCGTCCCGTTGCTCACTTGCCCTCGGCCTCCGCGATCACGGCGTACACGCCGGCCAGGTTGACCATGCGGCTGAGCTCGGCCTGCTCGAGGGAGAGGCCGAAGACGCGCTCCAGGGAGGCCAGGATCTCGATGGTGCGCAGGGAGTCGGCGTCGTGCTCCTCTTTGAAGAGGCTGGTCTCGGTGACCTCGTCGAGGTCGAGCTCGAGGATGTCGCAGACGATGTCCTTGATCTGCTCCTTGCGCCCGGCGTCCAGGACGTTGATCTGGGTGGTCATCTGAAATTCCTCCGTGAAGGGCGGTGGGCGGGGGTGGGGCGGTTGGTGCGGTGAGTCGATGGTGGGCGGGCCCGCTATCCGTGGGCTATATCGACCAGGGCCGGGACGGCCCCCACGGACAGGGGCTCCTTCCACAGGTGCGAGACCTCGCCGAAGTGGCGGTGCACCCAGGCGTCGTCGTAGATCGTCTCCAGGTAGCGGTCGCCGCCGTCGGGCAGGACCAGCACCACGTTGGAGCCGGGCGGGATGTCCGGCGCGATCCGCTCCAGGGCGGAGACGACGGCTCCGGAGGAGCCGCCGGCGAGGACGGCCTCGCGGGCCACCAGCTGCCGGCAGCCGACGACGCAGTCGAGGTCGCCGACGTGGATGACCCGGTCGGCGTCCGCGGGCCGCAGCAGGCGCGGGACGACGGAGGCGCCGTGGCCGGGGATGAGGCGGGTGCGGCGCTCGGGCGGGGCGAAGAGCACGCTGCCGATCGCGTCGACCGCGTTGACGGTGGTGGACATCCCGCTCTGGCGGATGTACTCGGCGCAGCCGCCCAGGGTCCCGCTGGTGCCGGCGGCGACGATCAGCTGGTCGACGCGGTGGTCCAGGGCCTCGGCGATCTCCCGCATCGTGGCCTGGTGGGCGAGGGGGTTGAGCGGGTTGGAGTACTGGTCGGGCCAGTACGCGTCGGGGGTGTCGGCGACGAGGTCGGCGACCCGGCGCAGCCGGGCCGGCAGCAGTTCGCCGGTGACCGGGTCGGGGTCGACGACGATCTCCACCTCGGCCCCGTAGGCGCGCAGGATCGCGATGTTCTGCCGGGTCGTGCGGGCGTCCACGACGCAGATGAACCGCAGTCCGAAGTAGCCGCAGATCTGGGCGAGGCCGATCGCGAGGTTTCCGGAACTGGATTCGATGACCGTGGACTTGCCGGGGACCAGGTCCCCGGATCTGATCCGCGCGAGCACCATGGAGAGGGCCGAGCGGTCTTTGATGCTTCCTCCGGGATTGAACCGCTCCACCTTGGCGAACACCCGCGAGCCGAGGCCTGGCAGCAAACGCTCCAGTTCGATGAGCGGAGTTCCTCCCACGGTCGAGAGGATTCCCTTCTTCCCTTCGTCGTACGGCATCTGATGCAGCCATCCTCTGCTGGGAGTTTCGGGGTGTGGGGCATCTCTCCCGGCATCGGCCGGCGGAGATACGACGTCACCGAGATTCGGCCGATCCGCTATACGCAGGCCATATGGCTGGTTATAGCGATGGCATAGCCAGGGGCCGGAATCTTTCGTCTCAACACGAACTCCCCGTAGACGGAAGAGAGAGTCATCGCTATGACCGGCACCGACGCTCGCATTCAGAAAGTCGTCATCCTCGGCGGCGGCACCGCCGGCTGGATGACGGCCGCTTATCTCGGCAAGGCCCTGCAGGGCACCGCGGACATCACGGTGCTGGAGGCGCCGGCCATCGGCAGGATCGGTGTGGGCGAGGCGACCGTCCCGAACCTGCACCGCGTCCTGTTCGACTACCTCGGCATCGCCGAGGAGGAGTGGATGCGGGAGTGCAACGCCAGCTTCAAGATGGCGGTCCGCTTCGTCAACTGGAGAACCGGCGGCAAGGGACAGCCGGAGGCGCGCACACTGGAGAACGGCGGGCCCGACCACTTCTACCACCCGTTCGGCATCCTGCCCGACCACGACAACACGCCGATGTCGCACTACTGGGCCAAGCGCAAGCTGGAGGGGCAGACGGAGGAGCCGTTCGACTACGCCTGCTTCCGCGAGCCCCCCGTCATGGACGCCAAGCTGTCGCCGCGCTGGCTGGACGGCACCGCCTCCACCCTGTACGCCTGGCACTTCGACGCCGCCCTGGTCGCCGACTTCCTGCGCCGGTTCGCCACCGAGAAGCAGGGCGTGGTCCACGTCGAGGGCGAGATGACCCGTGCGGAGAAGGACGGGCGGGGCTTCGTCAAGGCCCTGCACACCAAGGACGGCCGCGTCCTGGAGGCCGACCTGTTCGTGGACTGCTCCGGCTTCCGCGGCCTGCTGATCAACCAGGCGCTCGGTGAGCCGTTCATCGACATGAGCGACCACCTGCTGTGCGACAGCGCGGTGGCCACCGCCGTCCCGCACGACGACGAGGCGAACGGCGTAGAGCCGTACACCTCCGCCATCGCGATGTCCTCGGGCTGGACGTGGAAGATCCCGATGCTGGGCCGTTTCGGCTCCGGCTACGTCTACTCCAGCAAGTTCGCCTCGAAGGAGGAGGCGACGAAGGAATTCTGCGAGCTGTGGGGCCTGGATCCGGAGACGACGAAGTTCAACCACGTGAAGTTCCGGGTGGGCCGCAACCGCCGCGCCTGGGTCAACAACGTGGTGAGCATCGGCCTTTCCTCCTGCTTCCTGGAGCCGCTGGAATCGACCGGCATCTACTTCATCACCGCGGCGATCTACCAGCTCGCCAAGCACTTCCCGGACAAGAACTTCCACCCGGAGCTGGCCAACAGCTTCAACCGCGAGATCGAGGTGATGTTCGACGACACCCGCGACTTCATCCAGGCGCACTTCTACTACGCGCCGCGCAACGACACGCCGTTCTGGAAGGCCAACAAGGAGCTGACGCTCCCGAAGAACATCCAGGAGAAGATCTCCGCCTACAAGGCCGGCCTCCCCATCAATTCGCCGATCGCCGACGAATCCACGTACTACGGCAACTTCGAGGCCGAATTCCGCAACTTCTGGACGAACGGCAGCTATTACTGCGTCTTCGCCGGGCTCGGCCTCGAGCCGGACGCCCCGCTGCCGGTCCTCGCGCACAAGCCCGAGTCCGTGGCCGGCGCGGAGGCCCTGTTCGGGAAGGTCAAGCAGGAGCAGCAGCACCTCCTCGACACGCTCCCGAGCACCTACGAGTACCTCAAGCAGCTGCACGGCAAGTAACGGCGAACACGCCACGCGCGCCCCTTCCGGTGCGCGGGCCCGGAGCCGGCTCCTCCCACCGGCCTCCGGGCCCGCGCCGCACCCCGTACCCGACCGAGCAGGAGTCACCGCCGTGTCCCACACGTCCCGTCCCGCCCAGCCCCTGCGCGCGCCGCAGACCTCCAGTGGCGCTGCCGCTGCTGCTGCCGACATCAGGCCCTTGATGTCGGCGTTCCCGTCCGGTGTCTCGGTCGTCACGACCGTCGCCGCGGATTCCGAGCCGCGCGGTATGACGTGCAGCTCGCTCGCCAGCGTGGCCCTCGACCCGCCGACCGTGGTGCTGTGCCTGCGGACGCAGAGCCCGACCACGCAGGCGGTGCTGGAGACCGGGCAGGTCGCCGTCAACCTGCTGCACGAGGAGGGCCGCCCCGTCTCGGACCTGTTCGCCTCCGGGGACCCGGACCGGTTCGCGCGCACCGAGTGGCGGCTGCCGCTGGGCGCCGGCGGCCCGCACCTGACGGAGGCCGCGCACGCGATAGCGGACGGCGAGGTGGCCGGCGCCGTCGAGTTCGGCGACCACACCGCCGTGTTCGTCCGCGTCCACCGGGTCTCGCTGCACGACGCCGTGGAGCCGCTGCTGTACGGAAAGCGCAGGTACGCGCGGTGGAGCGATGCCACGGCCGTGCCCGGACCACCCGCAGCCGCTCCCCCGGCGGCAGGCTCGGCGGCAGCCCGGATCCCCGCTCCTTCGGCGCCGGAGGGAGCAGCCCGTGTCCGCCCGTGACCCGCTTCCCGACCTGCTGATCGCGATCCCCGCGGTCATCCTCGCCTGCAAGGCCGGCGCGATGCTGTTCCGCCGGCTCGGTCAGCCGCCGGTCGTCGGCGAGATCGCCGTGGGCATCCTGATGGGCCCCTCGCTGCTGGGCTGGCTGTGGCCGGACGCCCAGGCATGGCTGTTCCCGAAAACGGTCCTGCCGTTCACGGGCGCGTTCGGAAACGTGGGGCTGCTGTCGTTCATGTTCCTGGTGGGCCTGGAGCTGAACCTGTCAGCGCTACGCGGCCACAGTCGGACCGCGATCGCGGTCAGCCAGGCGAGCATCGCGCTCCCGCTGGTCCTCGGCTCGGGGCTGGCGCTGCTGATGTACCGGACCTTCGCGCCGGCCGGGGTGTCCAAGCTCGCGTTCGTGCTGTTCATCGCCGTGTCCATGAGCATCACGGCCTTCCCGGTGCTCGCCCGGATCCTCACCGACCGGGGGCTCTACCACACGCGGATCGGTGCGCTGTCGATGGCGTGCGCGGCCGTGGACGACGTGACCGCCTGGTGCCTGCTGGCGGCCGTGGTCGCGGTCAGCACCAGCACCTCCGCGATCGACGCGGTGACCACCGCCGGCCTCGCGGCGCTCTTCCTCGGCTTCATGATCTACGCCATCCGGCCGCTGATGGCCCGGTGGGCGGTGCGCGCGGCCCGTACCGTCGACTCGGTGGTGCTGGTGGTGCTGTTCAGCGGGCTGTGCCTGTCCGCGTTCACCACCGACAAGATCGGCGTGCACGCGCTGTTCGGGGCCTTCGTCTTCGGTGTGGTCACCCCGCGCGGCTCCCGCGTCATCGAGCTGTGCGCGGCGCGGCTGCGGGCCTTCACCATCCCGGTGCTGCTGCCGCTGTTCTTCGTCAACACGGGCCTGAAGACCAATGTGCAGGTGGTGGCCGCCGACCCGATGCTGTGGCTGTGGGCGCTGGCCGTCATGGCCGTCGCCTTCCTCGGCAAGTGGGGCGGCAGCACCACGGCTGCCAGGGCGAGCGGCCAGTCCTGGCGGGACGCCATGTCGATCGGCGCCCTGATGAACTGCCGCGGCCTGACCGAGCTGGTGGTGCTCAACCTGGGGTTCGAGCTGGGGGTGATCGGGCCCGAGCTGTTCACGATGCTGGTCCTGATGGCCCTGCTCACCACGGCGGTCACCTCTCCCGCCCTGTCGTGGCTGCGGCGGGACGTGCCGCCCGACGAGGAGGGCGGGGACCCGGCGCGCGGACCGCTGGTCCACGAACCGGTCCGGTTGCCGGCCAAGGCCGGCGCGGCCGGCTGACCGGTCCCGCGGGGCGGCCCGCGGGCGCGGCCCTGCGGCCGCGGCGTCCCCCTCCCAGGGGCGCCGCGGCCGCGGGGCCTCGGTGCGCTGCGTTCACCGCGCCGCGGCCGCCGCGGCGAGCGGGGCGGCGGGGTGCACCTGCGGTGCGGGTGCGGAGCCGGCCCGGACCCACCGCTCCAGTACGGCCTGCGCCGCCCCGGAGTCGAGCGCCCGTGCCGCGGCGGCGACCGACGGGCGCAGCCGCTCGGTCACGGTGCGGCCCCGCGCCGGCTCGGCCGCGGCCAGGGCCGCACCTGCCGACAGCAGGACCGCGTTGCGTACGGGGCCCTGCTCGCCGCCGGCGAGGAGGCGGCGGGCGACGGCCGCGTTGTGCACGGCGTCCTCGCCCCGCAGGGCCTCCACCGGGGCGAGCGGAATGCCGATGTCCCGCGGGTCGAAGGATTCCTCCCGGACCCTTCCCCCCTCCACGGCCAGCACCGTCGATGTGGTGGTGACGGTGAGCTCGTCGAGCCCGTCGTCACCGCGGAACACCAGCGCGCTCGCACCGCGCCGGGCCAGCACCCCCGCGATCAGCGGGAGCAGCCGCGCATCGGCCACCCCGACCGCCTGGGCGGTGGGCCGGGCCGGGTTGGTCAGCGGGCCGAGCGCGTTGAACACGGTGGGGATGCCCAGCTGCCTGCGTACGGCGGCGGCGTGCCGCATGGAGGGGTGGAAGTCGGGGGCGAAGCAGAAGGTGATCCCCGCCTCCTCCACCAGCGAGGCCACCCGCTCCGGGGCCCGGCGCAGGGTCACGCCCAGGGCCTCCAGGACGTCCGCCGAGCCCGAGGCGGAGCTCGACGCGCGGTTGCCGTGCTTGACGACGCGGGCGCCGGCACCGGCCGCGACGATCGCGGACATCGTGGAGATGTTCACGGTCCGGGCGCCGTCGCCGCCGGTGCCGACGACGTCGACGGTGGCGCCCGGTACGTCGAGGGGGACCGCGTGGTCCAGCATGGCGCGGACCAGGCCCTCCAGTTCGCCGACCGTCTCCCCCTTGCCCCGCAGGGCCACCAGGAATCCGGCGAGCTGTGCCTCGGTGGCCTCGCCCCTCATCACCCGGTGCATGGCCCAGGCGGTGTCGGCGGCGGCCAGGTCACGGCCGGCCAGGAGGTCTTCCAGCAGGGCGGGCCAGCCGCGGTGCTCGCGGCCCGGTTCTGGTCTGACGGTGGTCACTCGGTTCTCCCTCGGTGGGTCGTGGGGTACGGCCCCGCGCTCAGCCCCATTCCTTGTTGTTCGGGGAGGTGCTCGGCGAGGGGCTCGTGATCGGGTCGGCCGGGGCCGGGGCCTCGGTGGTGGAGTCGGCGCCGATGGTGGTCCGCGCCTGCGCCGGCTCCCCGTACGCGAGGGATACGCCGCCGGCGATCGCGACCGAGGCGATGATCGCGACGGTGATGCGCCTGACCTGAGTGCGCCACGTGTTCCGCATGATTTCTGCTCTCCCCGTTGGTCTCTTCCGAACTGCGGTTTCTTCCGGTGAGAAGAACACTAGGGAGACGGGGCTTCGAGCCGATATCGCTCCTCCTTTGAGCGGCGGCCCCCTGCGATAAGAGCGATATAACCGCTGGTGCGAGGGGGTCCCGGGGGGCCGGTGCGGACTTGCCGGACTCGTCGGCCGGCGCTTGACAGGCGCTCGAGGGCCGCTTGAGGAGCCCTCGAGGGCCCCGTCGGGCCCGGCCGTTATCGTCCGCCTCAGCGCTCGCGATACATCTCCGCGACGAGGAAGGCCAAGTCGAGGGATTGCGTCCGGTTGAGCCGCGGATCACAGGTGGATTCATAGCGTTCGCCCAGCTCCTCCAGACTCACTTCCTCACCGCCGCCGACGCATTCGGTGACGTCCCCTCCGGTGAATTCCAGGTGAACGCCGCCGGGATGGGTGCCCAGCTCCCGGTGGACCTCGAAGAAGCCCTTCACCTCGTCGACGATGTCGTCGAAGCGGCGGGTCTTCAGACCCGAGGGCGCCTCGAAGGTGTTGCCGTGCATGGGATCGCTGACCCAGGCCACCGGCGCCCCCTCCGCGGCCGTCTTCTCCACCAGCTCCGGCAGCCGCTCGCGCACCCGGCCGGCGCCCATCCGCACGACGAACGTGAGCCGGCCCGGCTCCCGTTCGGGATCGAGACGGTCGATCAGGCGCAGCACGGTGTCGGTGTCCGTGGCGGGCCCGAGCTTGACGGCGACCGGGTTGGCGATCTTGGAGAAGAACTCCACGTGAGCGCCGCCGAGGTCGCGGGTGCGCTCGCCGATCCAGAGCATGTGCCCGCTGGTGGCGTAGCGTCTGCCGCTCGCCGGGTCCTCGCGGACCAGGGGTTCCTCGTACTCCAGCAGCAGGCCCTCGTGGCTGACGTAGAACTCCACGGCGTGCTGGATGCGGTCGTCGGCCCCGCAGGCGCGCATGAAGCCGAGCGCCTGGTCGATCTGGGTGGCGAGCGCGGCGTACCGCTCACCGACGGGCGAGCGGGCGACGAAGTCCTGGTTCCAGGCGTGCGCCTGGCGCAGGTCCGCGTAGCCGCCGGTGCTGAAGGCCCGTACGAGGTTCAGCGTGCCGGCGGCGGCCCGGTGCATGTGCAGCAGCCGTACGGGGTCGGGGGTGCGGGAGGCAGGGTCGAAGGCGAAGCCGTTGACGGCGTCGCCCCGGTAGGCGGGCAGGGTCACCCCGCCTCGGGTCTCGGTGGGCCGGGAGCGGGGCTTCGCGTACTGGCCGGCCATCCGGCCGATCTTGACGACCGGGACGGAGGCCGCGTACTGCAGGACCAGCGCCATCTGGAGCAGGGTGCGCACCTTGCGGCGCACGGAGTCCTCCCCCGCGTCCGCGAAGGTCTCGGCGCAGTCACCGCCCTGCAGCAGGAAGGCCTGGCCCAGGGCCACCGAGCCGAGCTGCGCCTTCAGCTGCTCGCACTCGGCGGCCACCACGAGCGGAACGGCGGCCCGCAGCTCCCTGCGGACCGCCTCCAGGGCGGCGGGGTCGGGCCAGTCGGGTTGCTGGGCGGCGGGCAGCGCCCGCCAGGAGGCGGCGTGTTCGGCGGGTTCTGTGGGGTGCACGGGCTTGCTCCTTCGTCCGGGGTCACCCGGTGCGGGTGCCGGCCGGCTGGGATCGTGCGCCGGCGAGGAAGTTCTCCAGGAGCCGCAGGCCGCCGACCGTGGTGATCGACTCGGGGTGGAACTGGACCCCCTCCACGGCGAGGGTGCGGTGCCTGAGCCCCATCACGTAGCCGTCGTCGACGGCGTGCGCGGTGGCGGTCAGCTCCGGCGGCAGGGGTTCGGCGACGATGAGCGAGTGGTAGCGGGTGGCGGTCATGGTGGAGCCCAGTCCGGCGAAGACCCCTGCCCCGTCGTGGCGGACCTGGCTGGTCTTGCCGTGCTTGAGGCGGTCCGCGACGGTCACCCGGCCGCCGTAGGCCAGGCCGATGGCCTGGTGGCCCAGGCAGATGCCGAGCAGCGGCACCCGGCCCGCGAAGAGGCGGACGAGGTCGGGGTGGCCGGAGTCGGCGGGATGGCCGGGACCGGGGCCGAGGACCACGGCGTCGGGCCGGCGGGCGGCGAGGTCGCCGGGGCTCTCGGTACCGGAGCGGACCACCTCGGTGTCGGCGCCGAGGGTGCGCAGGTACTGGTCGATGATGTGGGTGAAGCTGTCGTAGGCGTCGACGAGGAGGACCTTCACGGGAGCAGCTCCTCACCGGTGAGCGCCCAGTAGGCGGCGCCCATCTTGTGCAGGGTCTCGCGCCATTCGGCGGCGGGCGAGGAGTCCGCGACGATGCCGGCGCAGCTCTGGGTGGAGTAGGTGGTGCCGTCGTGGGTGACGGTACGGATGCACAGGGCCAGGCGGGACCAGCCGCGCAGGTCGATCAGGCCGACGGCGCCGGCGTACATGTCGCGCGGCTCGTCCTCCAGCTCGTGGATGATCTCCATGGCGCGGATCTTGGGGGCTCCGGTGACGGTGCCGGCCGGGAAGGTGGCCTTGAGCGCGGACCAGGCGTCCTCGCCGGGGGCGAGCTCGCCCTCGACGGTGGAGACGAGGTGGAAGACGTGGCTGAAGGTCTCGACCGTCATCACGTCGCGGGCTTCGAGGGTGGTGGGCAGGCAGACCCGGCCGATGTCGTTGCGGCACAGGTCGACGAGCATCACGTGCTCGGCCTGCTCCTTCTCGCTGGCGAGCAGGGCCTCGATGCGGGGCAGGTCGACCGCGGGGTCTCCGCTGCGGGGGGTGGTGCCCGCGATGGGCCGCATGACGATCCGCTCGCCCTCGGTGCGGAAGAGCACCTCGGGGCTGGCGCCGATCAGGGTCCGGCCGTCGCGGGGGACGAGGTACATGTACGGGGAGGGGTTGCGCCCGCGCAGCCGCCGGTAGACGTCGAGCGGGGCCAGATCGGTGTCGACCTCGATGCGGTGCCCGATCTGGATCTGGTAGATGTCGCCGACGCCGATGTGGCGCAGGCAGTCCTCGACCCGGGCGCGGAAGGAGGCCTCGTCGGTGCTGTCGCGGACGGCGCGCGGGGCGGGGGCGGCGGGGATCGGGGCGGCGGGGGCGGCCGTGTGCGCGGGGAGCCGGTCGACGATGCCGGCCAGGTCGGTGCGGGCGGCGGGACCGCCGTCGGGGCCGAAGGCGGCGCTGCGGGCGGCGAGGCGGACCGCGGTCCCGGCGTCGAGGTCGTACCAGACGGTGTCCTGGAAGAGGGTGAGGACCAGGTCGGGTGCGGCGTCGGCGCGCGGGGTGCGCGGGGGCAGCTCCTCCATGTGCCAGGCGGCCCCGTATCCGATGGTGGCGAGGAAGCCGAAGGCGTACTCGGGGCGGCCGGAGACGACGTCGAAGGAGGCCTGGACGGCGCGCAGGACGTCCCAGACCTGCTGGGGCCGCTCGTAGAGCCGGTCGCCGGAGGGTCCGGCGACCAGACCCAGGTCGTCGGCGACGCGGCCGAGGGCGGCCAGGACGGAGGGCACGCCGGTGGCGGCGATCCGGCCGGGGTGGATGCGCAGCTCGGCGAGCCGGCCGAAGCCGACGACGGCGGAGTTGCCGTCGAACTCGGGGCTCTCCAGGGACTCGAGGAGGAACACGTCCTCGCCGAAGCGCTCGCGCAGGGCCGCGTAGAGCTCCACCGGGGGGTGGGGGTCGAGGGCGGTCTCCTCGATCCGGACGGTCAGGGGGCGCCGGCTGTGGCCGGCCGGCGCCCGAGTGGTGGTGTCGAGCAGTGTGGTCACCGGAACTCTTTCCTCGGATGGCTCGGGGCCGTTCGGGGCGGCCGTGGGGATCCGTGGGGGCGTGGTGGGGCGCCGCGCCGGGTGGGGCCGGCACGGGGGCGGGGCGGGGGCGGGGCGGGGCGGGGCGGGGCGGGGGCGGGGCGGTCCGGGCGGTCGCGGCGGGCGTCAGCCGTAGCGGCGCATGTCGTGGAAGAAGTCCTCGACGACGCTCAGGCGGCCCTCGCGGCCGAGGGTGTCGTACACGTGCCGGCCGACCGCGAGGTCCAGGACGCCCAAGCCGAACGGGGAGAAGAAGACCGGCTCGTCCTCGGGGACGGCGAGGGCTCCGCTGAGGACGTCGTGGAGGGTCCCGTCGAGGAAGTCGCGGCTGCCGGTGAGCTGTTCGGCGAGGTGGGGGGAGGTGTCGGCCTTCAGGCAGTGCTCGATGTCGTCGACGACGTTGAAGCCGGAGAGGATGACCTCGGGCGACAGGTCGCGCAGCGAGACGTGCAGGACGAGCGGGTTGTGGCCGAACCATGCGGGATCGGTGACGTGGGGGGTGCCCGCGACGGTGGCGAACACCACCAGGTCGCTGGAGCGGATCAGCTTCTCGGCGCTGTCGTGGACGGTGACCGGACCGGACTCGCCCGCCCGGGCGAGGTAGTCGGCGAAGCCGCCCGCGTGTTCGGCGGACAGGTCGTGCACGCCGATCTCGTCGAACTCCCAGCCGGTGCCCGCCAGGTACTGGTGGATGTACCGGGCGATCAGGCCGACGCCGAAGAAGCCGATGCGGCGCGGGCGGCGCCCGGCCGGGCTGAGCCGGTCCGCGGCGAGCGCGGCGGAGGCGGCGGTGCGGGCCGCGCTGATGATCGAGGACTCCAGGCAGGCCAGCGGATATCCGGTCGCCGGGTCGTTGAGGATCAGTACGGCGGACGCCCGCGGAATGCCGGCCGCCACATTCTCGGGGAAGCTGGAAATCCATTTCACCCCGTCGACCGGGGCCGCTCCCCCGAGCGAGGCCGGCAGCGCGATGATCCGCGAGGTCGGGCGATCGGGAAAACGCAGGAAATAGGAGGGCGGATTCACCGTCCCTCCCTCGCCGTGCACCCGGTAGGCGGATTCGATCAATCCCACCACCTCGGGCGCACGGCCTTCGAGGACTTCGTGCACCTGGGCGCCGGGGATCACGGCGAAGGAAGGCGCGCCGATCTCTAGGGGCATCGCGGACTCCACAAACTCGGCAGTTTTCTCGTCTGCGACGACGCTAGGCATCGGCTTTATCGGCGGGTTATTGGCCGGTTACGCCGCCTCCTGCGAAGGGCGGGTCCCCGGGCGGGCCCGAGGGGGCGGTCCGCTCCAGCGCGCGGGCCGCCTTCTCCTCCCACGGCGGGGAGCCGATCTCCCGGAACATCGCGAGGGCGGCGCTCAGGTGGGCGCGGCCCTCCTCCTGCCGGCCGCCGTCGCAGTAGACCTGGCCGAGGCCCAGGCAGATCTGCCCCTCGACCATCGGGCTCTGGGTGCGCCGGGCGACGTCGAGGGCCTCCAGGTACGTCCTCTCGGCCGACTCGCCGGCCCCGGCCGACAGCCGGGTCTCCGCGAGTCCCAGCAGCGCGTACGCCAGGCCCAGCAGGTCGGACTTGGCCTTGACGATCCGGATCACCCTGGTGAAGGCCTCCTCCGCCGGCTCCAGCTGCCCGAGGGCGAGGTAGGAGACGGCCAGCCGGTAGGTGGCCAGCGCCAGGCTCCGCTCGTCGCCGTCGATCCGCTCGCACAGCCGCACGGCCTCCCGGCTGAGCTCCACGGCGTTCTCCGGCCGGCCCTGGTCGAGGGCGAACTGGGCCATGTTGTGCAGGGCGTACGCCTCGGCGGCCCGGTCCTGGTGCTCCCGGAAGACGGGCAGGGCCTCCTCCAGCCGGGCCGTGCCCTGCTCGTAGTCGCCGCGGATCCGGTCGATGAAGGCGAGGTTGCTCAGCACCAGGGCGCGGCCGAGGGCGTCGCCCGCCTCGGTGTAGAGCCGCAGGGCGGTCTGCTGCTGCGCGGTGGACTCGGTCAGCCGGCGCAGCCGCAGTTCGACGACGCCCAGCTGCTGGTGCATGGCGGCCTGGCCGCGCAGGTTGCCGGCGGTGCGGGCCGCCTCGAGTGCGTAGTCGCTGCAGGTGCGCCAGTCCTCCAGGTAGTTGCGGGACTCGAAGAGCACCTCCATGGACATCACGAGGTCCCAGGCGAGGTCGTGCATGCCCATCCGGGCGGACTGCTCCACCACCGCGACGAGGGAGAGGCGCTCGGCCTCGAACCACTCCAGGGGCGCCGACAGCAGCTCCTCCAGCAGCACCGGGTCGATCTCCCGGCGCGGTACGCCGCCGTGGACGATGCCGTAGTCGCCGCCGTTCTCCCTGCGGTACGCGTGTTCGGCGATGGTCAGACAGGTGCGGAAGACCCGGTCGCAGGCGGCGATCCGGTCCTCCTCCGGCTCCTCGGCGCGGGCCAGCTCGTCCGCGTACAGCCGCATCAGGTTCTGGAAGCGGTAGCGCAGCTGCCCGGTGGCGTCGACGCCGACGACCTCCAGGAACTGGGCGTCCACGAGGTGCTCGATCAGCCGCTCGGCGTCCAGGACGTCGACGTCCATCAGCGCGGCGCCCACCCAGGCGGTGAAGTCGGGCACGCCGAGCAGCCCCAGGTAGCGGTAGAGCAGGGCCGCGTCCTTGTGCAGGTAGCGGTAGCTGAGTGCGAAGCTGGCCCGCACCTGGGACTCGCCCTGGCTCAGCTCGTCCAGGCGGCGGCGCTCGTCGCTGAGCCGGGTGACCAGGTGGCGCACCGACCAGTGCGGCTTGGAGGCCAGCCGGGCGGCGGCGATGCGCAGGGCCAGCGGCAGCCGGTCGCAGAGCTCCACCAGGCGCCGCGCCTCCTGGGGCGCCGCGGCGACACGGGTCTCGCCGACGATCCGCCCGAGCAGCTCCACGGCCCTGTCCTCGGGCAGCAGGCCGAGGTGGACGCGGGCCGCCTGCGGCCAGGTGACCAGCTGCTCCAGCTGCTCGCGGCTGGTGACCAGGACGGTGCAGCCGCTGCTGCCGGGCAGCAGCGGGCGGATCTGGGCGAAGGTGCGGACGTTGTCGAGGACGAGCAGCACCCGGCGGTCGGCGAGCACGCTGCGGTAGAGGGCGGTCAGGTCCTCCAGCCGGTTGGGCACGTCGTCGCTCTCCACGCCGAGGGAGCGCAGGAAGCGGCCCAGGATGTCGCCGGCGGCGGTGGGCGCCTGGTGCTCGTCGTAGCCCCGCAGGTCGGCGAAGAGCCGACCGTCGGGGAACTGCTCGGCCACCCGGTGCGCCCAGCGCACGGCGAGGCCGGTCTTGCCGACGCCGGCGACGCCGGTGATCAGCCCGATGGTGGGGGCGGCGTGCCCGTCGGCCTGTCGGCCGGTCACCAGGGAGTCCAGCGCTGCGAGTTCCCCGTCGCGGCCCGCGAAGCCGGGGACGTCGGGCGGGAGTTCGGACGGCACGATGGCCGCGCGGCTCCCTGAAGTCTCGCCGGGGGCGTCGGCGGCGGGCTGCGGGGCGGCCGCCGCGGGGGCCGGGGTGAGGGAGGGGTCGTCGCGCAGGATCGCGTCGTGCAGCTCCTGGAGTTCGGGCCCGGGCTCCATGCCGAGCTCGTCGATGAACTGGCGCCGCGCCTCCCGGAAGGTCTCCATGGCCTCGGCCCGCCGCCCTGAGCGGTACTGGGCGAGCATCAGATGGCGCCGGACCCGCTCGCGCAGCGGGTGCTCCCGTACGGTCGCGGCCAGTTCGGGCAGCAGCAGCTGGTGCTCGCCCAGGTCGAGCTGGACGTCCGTCAGCGCCTCGTAGGTGTTGATGCGGATCTCTTCCCAGCGCGCCGCCTCGTCCTCCACGAACTGCCCGGAGACCCCGGCCAGGGCGGGGCCGCGCCACAGGGCGAGCGCGGCCGCGTAGTGGCGGGCCGCCTCGGTGGGCTGCCGGGCGCGCACGGCCGCCTCGGCCGCGGCGACGAGGTCGGTGAAGGTGACGGCGTCCAGCTCGTGCCCGTCGGTGCGCAGCAGATAGCCGGGGTGAGAGGTGACGATGATCTCCTCGGCCACCCCCTCGGCCTTCAGCGCCTTGCGCAGGGCGGCGATGACGATGGCGACCTGGGTGCGCGCGGTGGCCGGCGGGCGTCCGTTCCACACCACATCGACCAGAGTGTCCACCGGCACGATGCGCCCCGGGCTCAGGAGCAGAAGGGCCAGAATCGTACGTTGCCGGGCACCCCCAACCGGAAGAGTTCGCTCCCCCACCGTGGCCATAAGTGGTCCGAGAATTCTGAAGCTGATTCGCTCGCCCAATGGATCTCCCCCCGTCACCGACCGGGCTCGGCAGCATGATCACCCTACCCTTCCGGCCATCGGTGGACAGCGCCGATACCTATGCCGTTCGGCCTGCACACCCCCGTGACCGAAACACGGTCGAGGGCCCCTCGATTGGCTTGAATTCGCCGCTGTGGCGCTGCCCGGAACCAGGGCTGCCCCCCTGTTTTCGCCGGCGTGCGACGCGGGCGCGTCCCGGGGATGCGGAGGGTTCGCGGGATTCGGGCGGTTCGCGGGTTTTACGCGGCGGGCCGGCCCTCGCGAAGATGTGGACGGCGCCGGCGCGCCGGGCGGCAGGACGCCCTCCGCTTCGGCCCGGCGCGCACGACGGGCGCGGCCCCGGCCGCCTCCGCCGACCACCGGATCGCCCCCGTCACAGGTCCCCTGCGACGCCACGGCCACACCGCGTCCGGAGCGCCTGCGACGGGGCCGCCGCGAGGCGGCTGCCGCCTCGCGGTGGCCCGTCCCCGTCTCGGGCTGCGGTCCCACATTGACCTGCGGGAACTTTTAGGTAAGCCTTACCTCGCTTCCCGCGGGATTCCGCTTAGGACCCCGCTCCCGCCCGTTCGCCCCCGGAGCCCCCCTGCCATGCTGTCCCCGGCCGCCTCCAGCCCCGCCACGGCCCTGGCCCCCCGCGCCCCGCAGCCGCGGCCCGTCCGCCTGTACGACTCCTGGTGGACGGTGTCGGCCGCAGCCCTGGTGGCGGTGGTCGTGCTGACCGGCGCCCTGTGGTGCTCCGCCCACGTCCAGACCGACCACTCCCTGCACACCGCTGCGCTCTTCGTCCACCTCGCGTCACTGGTGCTCGGCTTCGGCGCCGTGCTCTCCGCGGACTACTACGGCCTGCTGTGGGCCACCCGCCGCTGCTCCTTCGAGGAGGTCCTCGCGGCCACCGCGCGCCTGCACGTCCCGATCTGGGCGGGGCTGGGCGGCCTCGTCGCCAGCGGGATGCTGCTCCACCCCGACCTCGGCTCCCCCGTGACCCTGGTCAAGATCGGCCTCGTCCTGGCCCTGACCCTCAACGGCCTCCAGGCGGGGCTGCTCGGCCGCCGCCTCGAGGCCTCCGGCGGGGAGGTCGGCCGAGGCAGGCTGGCCTGGGGCGGAGCGACCGCCCTCATATCCCAGGCGTGCTGGTGGGGCGCGGTCGTGATCGGCTTCCTCAACACCAACGGCTGACGGCCCGCCACCGGTCCCGGCGGGCGCCGCCGCGATCCCGTGCGGCGAACGCCCCTGCGCCGAAGCCCCGTTCGGGGTGGCGACGATCACGTGCCCCTCGCTTAATGTGAGGGGGCGGACCGGGGCAACGGCGCCCCGGTCGACTGCAGTCCTGTTCATGCAAGACGTGCGGAGGATCGTTCCCATGGGTGACGCGAACGCGGATCGGCGGCCTCCGGGCGAGCTCGAGGCGAGTGTGCTGGCGACCCTGTGGGCGGCCGGAGGCCCGCTGACGCCGGGCCAGGTGCAGGAGGCGCTGAACACCTCGCACGCGCGCACCACCGTCACGACGATCCTGACCCGCCTGTACGACAAGGGCACGGTCACCCGCACCCGCTGCGGCCGCGGTTTCGCCTACCTCCCGACGGAGGACGCCTCCGGCCTGACCGCCCGCCGGATGTACTCGGAACTGGAGCGCAACGAGGACCGCGGCGCGGTCCTGAGCCGCTTCGTCTCCAGGCTCAGCGACGAGGACGAAAGGATTCTGCGGGCGCTCCTCGACGCCGAGGGCGGACCGGCGTGATCTACACGGTGTGGCTCCCCCTGCTCCTGCCGTTCCTGGCCGGGCCGGCGGCCCGCCGACTGGTCTCGCGCCTCGCGCCGCGGCAGGCGGTCCGGGTGCTGGCCCTCACCTCGGCGGGCCTCGCGGCGGGCAGTACCGCCGCCCTCGCCCTGCTCGTCGTCCCCGGCGCCACCCACGTGCCCGCCGTCGCCGAGCTGGGCCGGCTCCTCACTCCGGTCACCCCGCATGCGGCGGTCCCGCCCGGCGCCCCGGCGGTCGCCGGCGCGTGCGTCGCCCTGGCCCTGCTCGTGGTGTGCACGAGCCTGCTGGTCCGCGGGCTGCTGAGGCACCGCGCCCAACTGCTGCGGGCGCGGCGGCTGGCGGCCCGCGCCGGCAGCGAGCTCCTCGTCCTGCCCGACGAGGCCCCCGACGCGTACGCCCTGCCCGGCCGCCCGGGCCGGATCGTGGTGACCGCGGGCATGCTGCGCGCCCTGTCCCCCGGGGAACGCGAGGCGCTGCTCGCGCACGAACGCTCCCACCTGCGCGGCCGCCACCACCGCCACACCGCCGTGATGACGCTGGCCGCCCTGTGCCACCCGGCGCTCGGGGCGCTGCGCGAGCCGCTGGCGTACGCCCTGGAGCGCTGCGCCGACGAGGACGCCGCCCGAGCCGTCGGCGACCGGCGCCTGACGGCCCGTGCGATCGCCAAGGCCGCGCTGGCCGCCCGTACTCCCGGCTCCGGCGGGCGGCCCGGCGTCGCGCTGGCCGCCACGGCCGGCCCGGTCCCGCGCCGGGTGGCGGCCCTGCTCGACCAGGGGGCCGCTTCCGGTTCCGCCCGCAGCCGGCGCGGCACCGGAATCGCCCCGGCCTGCGCCCTGCTGTCGTGCCTGGCACTGTCGGCGGTGTCGGCCGTGGACGCCGCCGGCGACCTCCACACGAGCATCGAGATCGCCCAGGGCGAGCGCCGCCCGCGCTGACCGGGGCGGCGCCGACCGGGCCGCCGACGGGCCGGATTCCGCAGCCGTCGGCGGCGCGGTCCGCGGAAGACGTCTTCCACAGCGGGATGCGTGCTACGAAATCCGCAGCAACGACCCCTCAAGACCCATGGAATCGCAAGCTACCGGCCAGTTTCACTTTCAAAAACATTGTCCGCGGCCTTGCGTGTCGGCGGGTGCGTCCGCCAGGATCAGTGCCGACCGGGCCCCGGAACGGCCCGCTCCGCCTCGACTCCCGTCCGTGCACCGGCAATCCCGTGCCGTCGGCCGCCGGCTCGCCCGCCCCATCCGCGCGGCCGCCCGCCCGCCTCCGAGGCCCTCTCATTCACCTACCTCAAGGCAAGGCAGAGATGGCACCACTGGCCCCGCGCCGCAGACCCCGCACGACCGAGCACCCCGTCGACGAGGTCCTCCCGCTCCCACGGCTCGCGCTCTACGGCTTCCAGCACGTCCTCGCGTTCTACGCCGGAGCCGTCCTCGTCCCCGTCCTCCTCGGCAGCAGCCTCGGGCTCTCCCGCCAGGAGCTCGTCTACCTCATCAACGCCGACCTGGTCACGGCCGGCATCGCCACCGTCATCCAGGCCTGGGGCTTCTGGCGGATCGGCTCCCGCCTGCCGCTCGTCCAGGGGGCGACCTTCACGGCCGTCTCCCCGATGATCGCCATCGGCCAGGGTGCCGGCGGCGGCACCGCCGGCCTGCTGGTGGTCTACGGCGCCGTGATCACCGCCGGGCTCGCGACCTTCCTGCTGGCGCCCTTCGCCGGCCGGCTGGCCCCGTACTTCCCGCCCGTCGTCACCGGCACCCTGCTGACCGTCATCGGCATCACCCTCATCCCCGTCGCCCTCCAGGACGTCGGCGGCGGCGCCGGCCTCATCGGCACCCCCGGCTACGGCGACCCCTCCCACCTCGCGTACGCCGCCGGCACCCTGCTGTTCATCCTGCTCGTCTCCCGGCTCGGCGGGCCCTTCCTCGGCAGCATCGCCGTCCTGCTCGGCCTGGTCGGCGGCACCCTGGCCGCCTGGCTGCTCGGCGACGCCGACCTCGGGGCCGTCGACCAGGCGGACTGGCTCGGCGTCAGCGCGCCCTTCCACTACGGCCTGCCGCACTTCTCGCTGTTCCCCATCCTGGCCATGGTCGTCGTCATGATGATCACGGCGGTGGAGACCACCGGCGACGTGTACGCGATGGGCGAGATCACCGGCCGGCCCGTCGACGGCGAGACCGTGAGCCGCGCCCTGCGCGCCGACGGCGTCTCAACCGTCCTGGGCGGCCTCTTCAACTCCTTCCCGTACGTGGCCTTCGCCGAGAACATCGGCCTCGTCCGCATCACCCGCGTCACCAGCCGGTTCGTCGTGGTCGCGGCGGGGCTGTTCATGATCGCGCTGGGGCTCGTGCCCAAGGCGGGCGCGGTCGTCGCCTCGATCCCGCACCCGGTGCTCGGCGGCGCGGCCGTCGCGATGTTCGGCATGGTCGCCACCGTCGGCATCCAGATCCTCGCCCGGGTCGACCTCAAGGAGGAGCGCAACGCCCTGATCCTGGCGGTCAGCCTCGGCGCCGCCATGCTGCCGACCGTCGTCGGCCCGTTCTTCGAGCGGATGCCCACCGAACTGCGGGCGGTCCTGGGCAGCGGGATCACCCTCGGCAGCCTCACGGCCGTCCTGCTCAACCTGTTCTTCCACGGGTTCACCGCCCGCAGGTCCCGCGAGGAGATCGACTGGGACGCCCTCGCCGAACCGGACGCCCCGGCGAACCGGTGACCGCGGGCATGCACCCGGATCCCGACCTCCCCCCGTTCTCCCCGGCCGAGGCCCGGGCCGCCCGCCTGCGCATCGGCCTGACTCCCCAGCAGGTCGCGGGCCAGCTGGCCCAGCTGGGGCTGCCCCGCAGCCCCGAGACGGTCCTGGCCTGGGAGTCGGGCACGGCGGCCCCCTCGGAGGCCGACCTCTTCGCCCTCGCCGACGCCCTGTGGTGCCCGGTCCCCGCGCTCATGGCGCTGCGGCCCCGGACGCTGCGCGAGCACCGGCTGGCGCGGCAGTTCACCCGGGAGCGGCTCGCCCGGCGCATCGGCATGCCGGCCGAGGACTACGCCCGGGCCGAGGCCGGGCGGCCCTGGCCCGGCAGCGACCACCAGACCCTGCTGCTGGCCGACGCCCTGGGCCTGCCCCCCGACACCCTGCACCGCATCCTCGACCGCGACGGGGAGCTCCTCACCCTGCTGCGCGCCGCGGTGGAGGGCCGCTGGAAGCAGTACACCGTCCCGCTGGCCCGGCTCACCGGGGCCTCGCCGGACGAGGTGGCCCCGGCCCTGCGCACCCTGCACCAGGAGTTCGCCCGGTTCAACGAGCGCTACCTCGGCCATCTCGTGGCCCGCAGCGGCGAGGCGCGCCTGCGCGAGGTCGCCGCGGACCGCGCGGCCTGGCTGCGGGCCCTGCCGGAGCGCTTCCGCCGGCTGACCGGCCCGCGGTGAGCGCGGGGCCGGGCGCGCCCGGCCCGGCCGGGCGCCCGCCCCCGGCGTGGTCGCGTACCCCGGTCCGGCCGGGGCTTCAGGTGGTGTACTCCGAGTTGAGGCGGACGTACCCCTCGGTCAGGTCGCAGCCGTAGACGGTGAAGGAGCCGTCGGCGATGCCCAGGTCGATCCCGATCAGGACCTCGTCGGCGGCCTTCAGGTAGTCGGCGACCTCGGCGCGCCGGGCCTGCTCGTCGCCGGCCGGCGGGTAGACCTCGACCGCTCCGAAGGAGACGCGGACCCGGTCGGGCGCGATGTCCGTGTCGTCCTGGCACTTGCCGACGGCCATCACGACGCGGCCCCAGTTGGGGTCGGCGCCGTGCACGGCGGTCTTCACCAGGGGCGAGTTGACCACGGCCTTGCCCACCCGCTTGGCCTGGGCGTCGTCGCGGGCGCCGGTGACCGTCACCTGGATCAGTTTGGACGCGCCCTCGCCGTCCGAAGCGATCATCTTGACCAGGGCCAACGCCACCTCGCGCAGGGCCTCTTCGAACGCCTGCGGGTCGACCGGGCCGGCCAGGCCGTTGGCGAAGACCGCGGCGCTGTCGGAGGTGGAGGTGTCCGTGTCGATGGACACCGCGTTGAAGGTCACGTCCATCACCCGCTTGAAGGCGGCGGTCAGCCACGCGCCGTCGAGCTCGGCGTCCGTCACGAAGAAGGTGAGCAGGGTGGCCATGTCGGGCTCGATCATCCCGACGCCCTTCGCGATGCCGGTCAGCACGGCGTCGCCGACGGTTGCGGACACGCACTTGGGCCGGGTGTCGGTGGTCATGATGGCCCGCGCGGCCGCGTCCATGCCGGCGGCCGGCTGCTCCGGCGGCCAGGCCAGGCCGTCGAGGTGGCCGAGGATCGACGGCAGCGGGTACTGGACGCCGATCACCCCCGTGGAGGCGATGAGCAGTTCGGCGGGGTCGATGCCGACGGCGCGGGCGGCGGCGTCGCGGACCGCGGCGGCGTTGCGGGCCCCCTCGGCGCCCGTGGCCACGTTGGCGTTGCGGGCCACGACCACGACGCCGCGGGCGGAGCCGTCGGCGACGGCCTCGCGCGACAGCAGGACCGACGGCCCGGCGAACAGAGAGCGGGTGAAGACGCCCGCCGTCTTCGCGGGGACCTCGGAGGCGATGATGCACAGGTCGTCGCGGCCGTCGTCGGCGATCCCGACCGGCGCGGTGTGGACGACGAAGCCCTTCGGCAGTGCGTGCGTCACGGCAGTCCTTCCCTCGGATGGATGCGAAGCGGATCTATGTGCATCAGTATGCGTGATCTTGAAAATCTATGCAATGCGCGCCGAAAGCGGGCCGGCACGGCCATGACCCGTGCCGGCCCTTCCAAGCCTTATGCGGCGATCTGGAGCTGCTGCGCCAGGATCGACTGCATCGTCTCGCGCAGCCGGCGCCCCGGCATGATGCCGATCTCGTCCATCAGCGTCCGCTTGGCCTGGTGGAACACGTTGAGCGCGTCAGCCTGGCGGTCGGCGCCGTAGTAGGCGTACATGAGGGCCACGTAGAGGTCCTCGCGCAGCGGATCCCCGGCGATCAGCCCGTCCAGGCGGGCGATCGCCTCCTCGTTCCGGCCGAGCTTGATGTCGAGCCGCGCCCGCTGCTCCAGTGCGGCGAGCCGCTCCCGGTCGAGCCCGTCGGCGCGGGCCCGGAGCCGGGCGGAGGTGATGTTGGCGAGCGCCTGCCCGTGCCACAGGGCCAGGGCCTCGTCGAGGCGGTCGGACGCCTCCCGGTACCGGCCGGCCTGGGCCGACTCCTTCGACTCCCGGACCATGTCGCGAAAGACGTACACGTCCACCCGGCCCGCCGGGACGTGGAGCTGGTAGCCGAGGGCGTGGGAGGCGAGGATCTCCCGACCGACACCCACCCCCTCGAATGCGGTGCGAATCATCCAGGCGCTGTTCTGCAGCTGTCCGGAGACCGTCTTCGGGGGATCCGCGTCCCACGAATCCTCGACGATCGACTCCTTCGTCACCATCTGTCCCGCATGCAGAGCGAGGCTGGCCAGGAACTTCAACTGGCGCTGGCCCTGTACCGGAACCCGGGCTTCTGCATTGAAGGCGGTTACCGGTCCGAGGAGCCGGACCGTCACGCGCGTCGCAGTATCGATGTCATCCCCCTGATCATCGTATTCCCACATCCGCAAGCGACTTTTGGTCGAAAA
Source organism: Streptomyces sp. NPDC046876 (assembly GCF_040645035.1). Taxonomy (NCBI): domain Bacteria; kingdom Bacillati; phylum Actinomycetota; class Actinomycetes; order Kitasatosporales; family Streptomycetaceae; genus Streptomyces; species Streptomyces sp. NPDC046876. The sequence goes on from NZ_JBEYXK010000002.1 coordinate 202,613, forward strand.
GTCGTCTTCCGGATGACTTGACCAGGTTATTACTCAAGATCCGCTTTCGCAAACGAGGATCAGCTGCTCAGCGAAATCGCTGCATAGTCGTACATTCCGTACACCTGGGACATGCGCACGTTGGCGGCCCGACTGCCCCTGACCACCACGGACTTGACGTACATGTAGGGGCACATCACGGCCGCCTCCATCGCCGCCCGGTCCACGGCCGCCCACAGGGCCTCCCGCGCCTGCGCGTCGAAGGTCCGGGCCCCCGCATCGAGCAGGGCGTCGATCTCCTGGGACGCCAGTTCACCCAGGTTCTGGTTCCCCGCCTCCTTGATCGCGCGCGAGTCCGCGATCTGCTGCAGGTAGCCGAAGCCGTCCGGGAAGTCCGCCGCCCAGCCGAACATCACGATGCCGATGCCGTGCTCCCGCAGGTACGCCGGAACGCCCGCCGTCTCGGTGAAGTAGCCGCCCGAGGTGAACGGCACCACCTCCGCCTCGATGCCCACGCGGCCCAGGCCCCGCGCCAGTGCGAGCGCCGCGTTCCACTCCTTGCGCCGGTCCTCGCGCGCCGCGATCCGGGTCCGGAAGCCCTCCGGGAGCCCGGCCAGCGCCAACTCCCGGCGGGCGGCGTCGAGATCGCCCGTGCCGTCCGGGCCCACCGGGTACCGGTCGTGGGGCTCGTGGCCCGGCACCGTGGGCGGCAGGAGCGTGGTGGCGATGTCCCCGGCCGGCTCCCCGCCGTACGCCGCGCGCATCGCCGCCTTGTCCGTCGCGTACTGCACCGCGCGCCGCGCGTGGACGTCCCGCAGCGGCCCGACGTTCTGGTTGATGCAGTACAGCCACACGAACCCGGTGTGCGGGTTGTCCACGCCCTCCCGGGCCGCCGGATCCGCCAGCAGCCGGTCCTGGGTCTCGGGCTGCACGCCGACCCCGGCCAGGTCGATGTCCGCCTCTCCTGCCAGGAGCATCCGGTCCACCTCCGGGCCCGACACCCCCAGCCGGACCGTGACCGCGTCCGGCAGCGCCGTGCGGACGGGGTCGGTCTCCCGGACCCAGTGCGGGTTGCGGGCCAGGGCGAGGCGGTCCCCGGGCAGGTACTCCTCGATCAGGTACGGGCCCGAGGAGACCGGCCGCCACCGGTACTCGGGATAGGTGTCGGCCCGCTGCGGCACCGGGATCGTGGTGGGCAGCGCGGCCAGGTAGTCGAAGCCCGCGAACGGCTCCTTCAGCCGGAACACCACGGTCCGGTCATCGGGGGTGGCGATGCCCTCCGGTCCCGTCAGGTACTGGCGGAAGTAGGCCGGGCCCCCGCGGGTCACCGCGCCCGGGTAGACCTCCTCGGGGAAGTTGGCGCGCAGGACGGCGTAGCGGACGTCCTGCGCGGTGACGGGGATGCCGTCCTCGAAGCACACGCCCTCGCGCAGCCGGTAGGTCCAGGTGCGGCCGCCGTCGGACGGCTCGCCGAGCGAGAGGGCGAGATCCGGCACCGGCTGCGGCCGGCCGTCCTCCCCGGTCGCGTAGCCGACCAGGGGCCGGCCGAGGAGGCGGATGAAGTTCCAGGTGTACGCGTAGTACGTGTCGGCGGGGTCGAGGGAGTCGAAGTCGTCGGTGCGGACGAAGCGGAGCGTTCCGCCCGTGCTGTCCGACGGGTTCACGGTCCCGTGCGACGCGGCGTCGAAAACCACAGGGTCTCAGTCCCAACTGTGTAGCAGGTCGTGCGGTCTTGGTGGTGCGGGCGGCATGCCCCCGGTGCGGCGGGGTGGCGCGGGGCGTGCCGGCGTGGTCAGCGGAGGGGGTGCGGCGGGTGGTCAGCGGAGGGCTTCGAGGAACCGGGCGGCCACCGGGCCGGCGTCCTTGCCGCCCGAGCCGCCGTCCTCGATCAGGACGGACCAGGCCACGTCCCGGTCGCCGAGGTAGCCGATCATCCAGGCGTGCGTCTGCGGCGGCTTGGCCTCGCCGTACTCGGCCGTGCCGGTCTTGGCGTGCGCCGTGCCCGGTACGTCCTTCAGCGCGGCCGCGGCCCCGTGGGTGACCGTGGCGCGCATCATCTCCCGCAGCCCTTCGGCCACTGCGGCTTCCAGGGCCGGGGCGGTGTGCCGGTTCCTGACGTGGTCCGGCACCAGGACGGGCTGCTTGAAGGCGCCCTCCTTCACCGTGGCCGCCATGGAGGCCATCACCAGCGGCGACGCCTGGACCCGGGCCTGCCCGATGGTGCTGGCGGCCAGCTCGTTGTCCGAGGCGGGGAGCGGGACCGAACCGTCGTAGGAGACGGCCCCGATGTCCCACGGGCCGCCGATGCCGAAGGACTCGGCGGTCTCCGGCAGGGCCGGCCCGGCCACCTTGCGGCGGGCCTCGACGAAGAAGGTGTTGCAGGACTTGGCGAAGGAGTCCCGCAGGAGCGATCCCTCCGGCAGGACGAACTGGTTCTGGTTCTCGAAGCGCTGGCCGTCGACGGAGGCGAACTTGGGACACGCCGCCACGTCCGTCGGCTTCATGCCGGCCTTCAGCAGCGCCGCCGCCGTGACGACCTTGAAGGTCGACCCGGGCGGATAGCGGCCCTCCAGCGCCCGGTTCATCCCGCCGGGCCGGTTCGCGGCGGCGAGGACGGCGCCGGTGCGCGGGTCGATCGCGACGATCGAGGCGTTCTTGTCCAGGCCCTCCAGGGCGGCCGAGGCGGCCCGCTGCACCTTCTGGTCGATCGTCGTGCGGATGTCCTCGCCCTTGCCGGACGGGCCCTGCGTCAGCGGTTTGACCACGGCCCCGGACCGTCGGTCGGCGACCACGACGGACTTGCCGTACGCGGCGCCGCCGGACAGCTCCTTCTGGTAGCGGGCCTGCAGCCCCGAGACGCCCTTGCCCTGCTCGTCGACCGCCCCGGTCAGGGACGCGGCCTCCAGCGGGGCGCCGTCCTTGTCGAGGATCCGGCCGCGGCCGCTGTTCGCCGCGAGCGCGAGGGTCTGACCGGCCTCCATCTGCGGGTGCACCACGGGCGTGGAGAACTGCACCTTCCAGGCTCCGGCGCCGTCCTTGACCACCTTCGCCTCGGAGTCGTACACCAGCTCCCCGGCCCCCGCGGTCTGCAGCGAGACCTTGAACGGCACCTTCACGGCGCCCCTGTCGCCCTTCGACGCACGGTCGCGGTCCGCGGTGATGACGGCCTTCGTCGGCGCCATGTTCTTCATCACGGACTGGAGCAACGAGACGGCGCTGTCCGGCGAATCGGTCAGACCCGCCGCGTCCGCCGGCCGGTTCGCCGCCCACGCGTCGAGGAACTCCTGGAGGTGGCCGGCGGCCGCGGCCACGTCCTTGTCCTGCGGGGCCGGGGAGAGGAAGCGGTAGCCCGCGTACGCTCCCGCGCCGAGCACGGCCGCGGCCGCCACGGCTGCGCCCGCGCGCCTGCCCCGGCCCGTTCTGCGGCGGGATGAGACGTTCTGGTCAACCGCATGGTCAGACATGTCGGTCAGGGTAGGCAGGGGCCGTCTCCGGGCTCTCTCGCCGGTCTCCCGGTGCTCTCCCGGCGCGCCCGGGTACTTGATCTCGTGCCCGGGAACGTGTTGGGGTGGCCCCACCGCGAACCCGCCGCCCTGCGCGCGGGTTCGCCGACCGGTCGCCCATACGGCCCGGCCGGGCCGACCGCCCCGGCTCCGCCGCGCGACCCCTCGTCCCAGCCTCTACCGAGAGTGCATCCATGCAAATCGCACGACGTACCGTCGTGTTCACCGCAGCCGTTGCCTCCCTGCTCACCGGAACGCCGGCCATGGCGTACGCACAGCAGGCACAGGGCACGCAGCCGGTGCACGACTTCAGCAAGGCCATACGCGAAACCGTGTTCGTGACCACGGACACGGACACCGACGGCGACGGCCGGAAGGACAAGGTCCGGGTCCAGGTGATCCGCCCGGACACTCCCCGCAAGGTCCCGGCGATCATCGAGGCCTCCCCGTACCACGGCGGCTTCGCGAAGGCCGACTTCCACCCCGCCGATGTCACCGGCACCCCGCAGCTCGCCCCCTGGGCACCGGGCGAGGCCGCCAAGGACGTCGACCAGTACCCGCCGTACTGGGACAACTACTTCGTCTCGCGCGGCTACGCCACCCTCGCGGTCTCCACGCTCGGCACCGGCGGCTCCACCGGCTGCCCCGGCACCGTCTCCCCCGAGGAGGTCAAGGCGATGACGAAGGTGGTGGACTGGCTGAACGGCCGGGCCGGCGCCACCACCGCGGTCGACGACAGCGGCACCGAGGCCAGGGCCACCGGCTGGTCCACCGGCACCGCCGCAATGACCGGCACCAGCTACAAGGGCACCCTGGCCCTGGCCACCGCCACCACCGGTGTGCGCGGCCTGAAGACCGTCGTGCCGATGCTGCCGGTGTCCGACTGGTACGGCTACTACCGCGCGAACGGCGGGAACGTCGGCCCCAAGGGCTACCCCGGCAACGACGCCGACATGCACGTGAAGCTGGTCCTGACCCGCGACCGGCCCGAGGCCTGCGCCCAGGCGGTCGCCGACGTCCAGGCCCGGATGGGGCACGACAACGGCGACCTCAACGCCTTCTGGCGGGAGCGCGACTTCGGCTCCCGCACCGACCGGATCCGCGCCTCGGTGTTCCTGGTGGCCGGGCTGAACGACTGGAACGTCCGCCCCAAGCAGAGCCTCGACCTGTGGTCGAAGCTCCAGCGCTCGGGCGTGAAGTCCCGGCTGTGGCTCACGCAGGGCCAGCACGACGACCCGCTGGACATCCGCCGCCAGGCGTGGCTGGACTCGGTCCACAAGTGGTTCGACCAGGAGCTGATGGGCCTGCGCTCCGGCGCCGACGGCGAGCCCCGGGTGCAGGTGCAGCGCCCGTCGGGCGCGTGGGACGCGTACCGCGAGTGGCCCGCCCGCGGCGCCCTCGACCGGACGCTGAAGCTCGGCGCCCTGCAGGGCCCGAAGGCGCGGGCCTGGACGGACGACCCGTCGCGCAGCGGCGACGAGCTGGCCACCGCCCCGGAGGGCGAGGACCCGGCGCGGCTCGCGTACCTCACGGAGCCGCTGAAGGAGGCCGTGCGGATCTCCGGCACCCCGAGGATCTCCGTGCGGGCGGGGGTGGAGGGCCCCTCCCCGTACCTGTCGGCGTTCCTCGTCGACTACGGCCCGGCGAACTATCCGGTGAAGCTGAACGCCGGCCAGGAGAACTGGTGCTTCGGCGACAGCGCCCCGGGGAACACCGGGTGCCGCCCGCTGAAGGAGTTCAGCCGGGAGGACAAACCGTTCAAGATCATCACCCGGGGGTGGGCGGACGTCCGCAACCGCACCAGCCCCGCCTGGCAGAGCCCGGTCGAGCCGGGGAAGGCGTACACCTTCCGCTGGGACCTGGAGCCGACCGAGCACGTCGTCCCGGCCGGACACCGCATCGGGATCGTCCTCACCTCGACCGACCGCGACCACACCCTGCGGTACCCGGCGGGCACCCGGGTGACGCTCGACCCGGCGGCCTCGGCGGTCACCCTGCCCCTCGCCTCCGCGCGCTGACCGGGCTCCGGACGTGAAAAAGGGCCGTCCCGGCACTCCACCGGGGGTGTGGAAGTGCCGGGACGGCCCGGCTCCCCGCCTTGGTCGCGGATCGGGGAGGCTCACCGCGAGGACGCGGCCACGGCGTCCTCTGTGGTGTCGCCCACGCTAGGGTCCGCTCCTCTTTCCGGACTCTCCGTACTCTCCGGAATCTCCGGAATCTCCGGACTCTCCGTCCGGCTCCCGGGGAGCCGCAGAAGCAGCACCCAGGCGCAGGCGGCCGCGCAGCCGCCGACGAGGACGACAGCGGCCGGATCCGCGACGCGGGTGGCGGCGGAGGCCAGGGCCGCGCCGAGCGGGATCATCCCCCACACCAGGGTGCGCAGGGTGGCGTTGACCCGGCCGAGCAGCCCCGGCGGGGTCACCGACTGGCGCAGGCTGATCTGCGCCACGTTGTACACCACCGCCCCGGCGCCCACGCCGAACAGCGCGACCGCGGTGGCCCAGACCGGGACGCGGCCGGTGAAGCCGGCGAGAAGGGCGAAGGGGGCGGGCAGCATCAGGCCGACGGTGATGGACCGGCCGGCGCCGAGCCGCTGCGCGAGGCGCCGTACGGTGAAGGAGCCGGCCAGGCCGCCTGCGCCCAGGGCGGCCATGACCGCGCCGGCTGCCGTTCGGGAGAGGCCGTGCGCGAGCATGAGGGGGATCAGGAGGGCGGCCGCCGCGGACCAGGCCGCGTTGAACAGGCCGGTTGCGGCTGCGATGCGGCGCAGGGCGGGGTGGGCCGCGACGAAGCGGAGGCCTTCGGCGACGTCCCGCCAGACTCCGGCCCGTGCCGCCGCCGGGCTGGGGTTCGGGGCCGCTGCGCGGAGCTTCTCCCCGCCCCGCCCTTTCTCCGTATCCCGGGGCTGCGCCCCGGACCCCTCTCGCCTCAAACGCCGGCGGGGCTGGAGGGTTTGGGGCTGCGCCCCGGACCCCTCTCGCCTCAAACGCCGGCGGGGCTGGAGGGTTTGGGGCTGCGCCCCGGACCCCGTTCGTCTCAAACGCCGGCGGGGCTGGATGTGGGGGGGCTTGAGGGTGAGCAGCAGGAAGGCGGCCGAGACGGCGTAGCCGAGGGTGGAGACGGCGAAGCCGAGGGGGGCGGCGTGCCAGGCGAGGGTGCCGGCGAGTACCGGGCCGAGGACGGCCGCGGTGGACTCCGCCGCGGACAGCCGGGCGTTGCCCCTGACCAGGTCACGGGTCGGCAGCAGCGCGGGGACCGCCGACTGGGCCGCGACGTCGAAGAACACCGCGGCCACCCCGACGGCGAACGCGGCCGCGTACAGCAGCCCCAGCTCGAGGCGGCCCGCGGCCCACGCCATGGCGACGCACAGGGCGGTGGCGCACCGCACCCCGTCCGCGGCGACCATGACGGGGACCTTGCGGCAGCGGTCGACCCAGGAGCCGGCGGGCAGCCCGACGAGCAGGAACCCGGCGGTCTGCACCGCCATCAGCGCCGCCGCCTGCGCCGCCGAGGCCCCGCAGGCGGCCAGCGCGGTCAGCGGGAAGGCGGTCTGCGCGATCCTGAAGCCGAACTGGGAGGCGGTGTGGGCGGCGAGGAGCCGCCCGAACTGGGGGGTCATCGGGCGGTGCTCAGCTCCCAGGCCCAGCGGGCGCCGGCCGGCACGAACCCGAAGGCGGCGTTGACGCGCAGCATGTGCGCGTTGCCCGAGGCGTTCCAGGTGTCGACGTGGGCCAGGCGGGTCTCCGTGGCGCGGGCGCGGGCGAGGTTGAGGGCCTTCACCTGGCGGCCGAGGCCGCGGCCGCGGTGCGCGGGATCCACGATGGTGATCGCCTGGAGGGCGTTGTCCGGGTTGGCGCGGGTCATCGACAGCGCCGTCCAGGCGGCCATCCGCCCGGTGGTGCGGTCGAGGATCGCGCACTGGTGGGCGCGCCGGCCGCGGGTGATCCGCATGCGCTCGAAGTCCCGGATGCGGGAGATTGCGGCGGGCTGCGGCTCCCATCCCGGGTCCCCGGTCGGGGCGGTGGCCGAGAGCGCGGCCTCGAGCCGTGCGGCCTGTTCCACCAGCGCCTCGGGGACCTCGCTGCCCCAGTACCGGACGGACATCGACTCGGGCAGCGGCTGCGGCAGCGGCGCGCGTGCGACGTCGAGGCGCAGGTGGTCGAGGGTCCACGCCGGCCGGGCGCCGACCGCCGCGGCCAGGTGGTGGGCCGCTGCGGTACCGGTGTCGCCGGCCGGCCCCGCGGGACCGGAGTCGGCGGTGAAGAGGATCCGCGAGCGCTGCGCCGCCTCGGCCCGGTCCCGTACGAACTCCACCAGGCGGCGCCCGGCGCCCTGCCGGCGCAGGGCCGGGTGGACGGCGAGGACGGCCGCGGTGACGGCCTCGGTGTTCTCCTCCTGCGGGAACTCCAGGCGTACGGAGGCCACGCACCGCCCGGACCCGTCGCGGCCCGCCCACTCCTCGACCCTGGTGGCCGGGGGCGGGACCATCAGCGAGCCGCCGAAGTCGGCGAAGCAGGGGGCGGGCAGGTGGGGCGTGTCGGCCTGGTGGACGAGGGTGCGCAGCTCGAAGACGTCGTCGACGGCGTTGCGGTCGGCGGGGTCGAGGGGCGTGAGGTCGAGGCGGGTGGGGTCGAGGTTCATCGTTGTACTCCCATGGCCTGGATGTCGTAGAGGCCGAAGGCGGGGTGGACGTAGACGTTCGTCAGGTCGGGGTGGCGGTAGTGCAGCGTCCGGTCGTGGGCCATGGGCAGCATGACGGCGCGGTCCATCACGGCCTTCTCGATGCGGCGCCACACCGCGCGGCGGGCCGCGGCCCCGGTCGTGGTGCAGGCCTCGTCGATGAGGGTGCGCACCAGCGGGTCGTCGAGCTCGGCGAAGTTGAAGTTCCCGCCGCCGCGCTTGATCTGCCGGCCGTCGACGAGCGGGGCGAGGAAGCCGTACTCGGTGGGGTAGTCGGCGCCCCAGTCGGTGACGCCGAGGCCGAGGCCGAGCCTGCGGACGGTCTGCGGGCTGCCCAGGCCGGTGCGGTAGTAGGAGGCGGTGTCGAGGACCTCCACCCGGGCCCGGATGCCGACCCGGGCCAGGCCGGTGGCGAGGGTGCGGGCGACCAGCTCGAACTTGCCGGGCTGGGTGGCGATCACCGTCTCGAAGCCGTCCGGCAGCCCGGCCGCGGCCAGTTCGGCGCGCGCCGCGTCCAGGTCGCCGGTGAGGCGGGGTCCGGACGGGTAGCGGTCCTGGCTGCTGTGCGCGGGCAGGTTGGGCGGGATCAGGCCGGTGGCGAGGGAGCCGCCGACGCCGTCCCCGCCGCGGGCGTCCAGCAGGGCGGCCTTGTCTGCGGCGTAGAACACGGCGCGGCGGGCATGCAGGTTGTCGAAGGGCGGGACGGCGGTCTGCACGGTGATGTACTGCAGGAAGCCGGTGGCCGGGTTGTCGGCCTGCGCCCGCAGCGCCGGGTCGGCGAGGATCCGGTCGCGCGCGGCGTGCTGGATGCCGCGGCCCTCCACGTCCACGTGGAACTCGCCGGCGAGGAGGCGGTCGTCCATCTCGTTGGCCTCGACCCCGAAGGCCACGGTCAGCTCGTCGGGCAGGGCGGGCCGGACCGGGTCGGTGCTCCGCTCCCAGGCGTTGTTGCGCACCAGGTGCAGCAGGCGGCCGGGCTCGTAGCGGTGGATCCGGTACGGGCCGGAGCAGACCGGCCGCGACCCGTACGCCTCGCGGGTGTCGCGGTGTTCGGGCACGGGCGCCGTGTTCGGCTGGGCCATCAGGTAGTCGAAGTCGGCGAAGGGCCGCCTGAGGCGGAAGCGGACGGTGTGGTCGTCGGGCCGCTCGACGGCCGGGCAGCGCTGCCCGTCGTACGGTCCGCGGTAGCCGTCGTGGTCGAGGAGGTCGGTGAGGTACGTGGGGCCGCCGGGCAGGACGTGCTGGGCGAACACCCGCTCCACGGCGTACGCGACGTCGTGGGAGGTGATCTCCTCGCCGGTCTCGAAGCGGATGCCCCGCTTCAGCCGGTAGGTCCAGGTCAGCCCGTCGGCGGAGACCTCGCCCGGGCCCTCGGCGAGGTCGGGGACGACCTCCGGCCGCTCCGGGTCGGTGCCGAACGCCATCAGGGTGCGGTTCAGGGCGCGCTGCAGCAGCCAGGACCACACGTAGTAGGTGCGGGCGGGGTCGAGGGAGTCGACGTCGGCGGAGGCGACCATCTCCAGCCGCCCTCCGCGCCGGGTGGACGGATTGACCACCGCTCCGATCGCCGCGTTCCAGCCGGTCATGCGGGGAGCTCCTTGACGTAGAGGTACTGGCGGGAGAGGGCGCAGCCGCGGGAGGCCTTGGCCTCCGTGGAGCCGATGCCGTAGTGCACCCGGCGCACGCCGGCCGCGGGCGCCCGGTCGGCGACGGTGTAGTAGAGGAGCTCGTAGTACAGGGGCAGCTTGGCCCGGGCCTGGGCGGCGTAGTCGAAGCCGGCGCGGTGGGCGAACCAGTCCTCGCCGTGCGCCAGGATCAGCCCGAAGCCGGCGATCTCGCCGTCGAGGACGGCCTTGGAGACCAGGGCCCGGTCCCCCAGCTGCCGGTGGGCGGCCTCGAGGACCGCTTCGGAGCGGCGCGGGTCCCAGCCGGCCATGCCGTACTTCGCGAACAGCTGGGTCTCGAGCGCGGCGAGGCGGGGGATGTCGGCCGGGTCGAGCGGGGCGAGGGTGATCTCGGCCCCGCAGGCCTCGATGCGGCGGCGCTCGGACCGCACCCGGCGGGAGCGGGCGGCGGGCAGGCTCATCGCGTAGTCGGTGAAGTCCTGTCCGGGCAGCGTGAGGGTGGCGAACTCCCCCGACACGTGCGAGGTGTAGCCGCGCTCGGCGAGCACCTGTTGTGGGAGCGTGTCGCGGGAGTCCACGTACGGGAAGCACACCGAGCGGCAGCCCTCCCCGGCGGCGGTGCGCTCGGCCCGCTCGGCCATCAGGTGGACGGTGTCCGCGTCGGCGCCGGGGCCGAGCAGCAGGCGGGTGCGGCCCAGGTGGCGGCCGCCCAGCATCATCGAGGGCATCAGCCGGTCCAGGTCGCCGAAGGCGGCCGACACCTCCGCGGCGCCCGCCATCCCCTCGGCGGCGCAGTGCGCGATCAGCAGGTCGGTGCGGCCGAGGGACCAGGGCGACTCCCGGGTCGCCAGCACCAGCGGGAGCCCGGCCAGCAGTTCTCCGCCGGCGCGGGCGGTGAGGTACCGCATCCAGGCGCCGGACGAGTCGTGCAGCACCCGCATCCAGGGCGGGGTGAGGAAGAAGTCCTCCGCGCCCGCCAGCGCGTCCCAGCCGACTTCCCTCGCGTGCTCGGGAGTTGGCCACTCATCTACCACAACATCTGTTCTCACGCATGGATCCTGGTCCGCTCCACTCTTTCGTCACTCTCCGTCCGCTCCCGGATACCGGAACGAGAGCCCGGAAAGAGACCGGCAGCCCAAGGTGGCCCCACCACACCGAAATTCGGACAGGAGACTGGTTTTACATGTCCCGCGTATCCACCGGCCCCAGCGAGCACCCGACCGCCGCCCACGCTCTTCTCAAGCGCCTGAAGGAGCACGGCGTCGACAAGGTGTTCGGCGTCGTCGGCCGCGAAGCGGCGTCGATCCTGTTCGACGAGCAGGACGGCGTGGAGTTCATCCTCACCCGCCACGAGTTCACCGCCGGCGTCGCCGCCGACGTCCTGGCCCGCATCACCGGCCGCCCGCAGGCCTGCTGGGCGACCCTCGGCCCCGGTATGACCAACCTGTCGACCGGCATGGCCACCTCGATGCTGGACCGCTCCCCGGTCATCGCCCTGGCGGCGCAGTCCGAGTCGCACGACATCTTCCCGAACGACACCCACCAGTGCCTCGACCTGGTGAAGATCGCCGAGCCGATGACCAAGTACGCCGTCGAGCTGGAGCGCCCGGCGGAGATCACCGACCTGGTGGACTCCGCGGTCTCCGCCGCGATGACGGAGCCGGTCGGCCCCTCGTTCATCTCCCTGCCCGTCGACCTCCTCGGCTCCTCCGAGGGCATCGACATCACCAAGGACCACGGCCCGGCCCGGACCCCCGAGAAGCCGATCGGCGCGGTCCAGCCCGGCTGGGAGTCGGCCGCCGACCAGGCCGCCGAGATGGTCAAGGACGCGAAGAACCCGGTGTTCGTGGTCGGCGCCGCCGCCATCCGCGCCGGTGCCGTCCCGGCCATCCGCGCCCTCGCCGAGCGCCTGAACGTCCCGGTCATCACCACGTACATCGCCAAGGGCGTGCTCCCGCACGGCCACGAGCTGAACTACGGCGCTGTCACCGGCTACATGGACGGCATCCTGTCGTTCCCGGCGCTGGAGACCCTCTTCGGTCCCGCCGACGTCATCCTGACCATCGGCTACGACTACGCCGAGGACCTGCGCCCCTCGATGTGGGAGCGCGGCATCGAGAAGAAGACCGTCCGCATCTCCCCCACCGCCAACCCGGTGCCGCGGATCTACCGCCCCGACGTCGACGTCGTCACCGACGTCCTCGCCTTCGCCCGGCACCTGGACGCCGCCACCGGCGGCCTCGCCGCGAAGGACCGCCACGACATCGCGCCGCTGCGCGAGCGCATCGCCGAGTTCCTGGCGGACCCCAAGCACTACGAGGACGGCATGCGCGTCCACCAGGTGATGGACTCCATGAACACCGTCATGGCCGAGATCGCCGCGCCGGGCGAGGGCACGATCGTGTCCGACATCGGCTTCTTCCGCCACTACGGCGTGCTGTTCGCCCGCGCCGACCAGCCCTTCGGCTTCCTGACCTCGGCCGGCTGCTCCAGCTTCGGCTACGGCATCCCGGCCGCGATCGGCGCCCAGATGGCCCGCCCGGACCAGCCCACCTTCCTCATCGCGGGCGACGGCGGCTTCCACTCCAACAGCGCGGACCTGGAGACCATCGCCCGCCTGAACCTGCCGATCGTCACCGTCGTCGTCAACAACGACACCAACGGCCTGATCGAGCTGTACCAGAACATCGGCCACCACCGCAGCCACGACCCGGCCGTGAAGTTCACCGGCGTGGACTTCGTCCAGCTGGCGCAGGCCAACGGCGTGGAGGCCACCAAGGCCTCGACCCGCGAGGAGCTGCTGGCCGCCCTGCGCAAGGGTGCCGAGCTGGGCCGCCCGTACCTCATCGAGGTCCCGGTCAACTACGACTTCAGCGCCGGCGGCTTCGGGGCGCTGAAGGTCTGACATGGCTGAGCAGGTATTCCCTGCCGCCTACGGCTTCCTGGTCTCCGCCCGCACGGGCGGGGACCAGGGCCCCACGGCGGCCTTCGCAACACGGGGCCGGCACACCCGTACCGCCGAGCGCCTGCGCTCCCTGACCGTCGAGGCGACCCTGGTCCACCCGGGCGCCTCCGCCGACGGCGCGGTCGCGCGCGGCGCCGACGCGGCCCTGTGGCTGGCCGGCGAGCTCTACAACCGCGACGAGATCCGCTCCGTCCTCGGCGCCGGCGCCGGGGCGGGCGCGTCCGACGCCGAACTGGTGCTGAGCCTGTTCGAGGCGTACGGGCTGCACGCATTCCGGCTGCTCAACGGCCGGTACGCGGCGGTGCTCTGCCAGGAGCAGCGCGTCCTGCTCGCCACCGACCACGCCGGCTCCGTACCGCTGTACACCCGGCCCGTGCCCGGCCACGTGCTGGCCGCGACCGAGGCCAAGGTGCTCGCCGCGCCCTCCGACGGCCAGCTCGGCTTCCCGATCTCGGGGGCCCGGCGGATCCGCCGGCTGCCCGGCCTGTACCAGGTGCCGGCCGGCACCGTCCTGGAGATCGACACCGCCTCGGGCTCGGTGCACGCCCACCCGACGTGGGTGCCGCCGGTCTCCCGGCGCATCGTCGACGAGGACACGGCAGTCGAGCAGGTCCGCACCGCGCTGCGCACGGCGGTCGAGCGGCGCCTCGAGGGCACGGAGCGCCCGCTGGTGGTGCTCTCCGGCGGCATCGACTCCTCCGGGGTCGCCGCCCTCGCCGACGCGGCCGTGGCCGGCCCGCTCGACACGCTGTCCATGGGCACCGACACCTCGGACGAGTTCCCGCAGGCCAGGGTGGTCGCCGACCATCTGGGCTCGGAGCACCGGGAGATCACCATCCCGGTGGCGGAGCTGCTGGCGCAGCTGCCGCACACGATCCACGCCGCCGAGTCCCTGGACCCGGACGTGATCGAGTACCTGCTGCCGCTCACCGCCCTCTACCGGACCCTGGACGGTCCGGCCCGGCGCGTGCTGACCGGGTACGGGGCCGACATCCCGCTCGGCGGCATGCACCGCGAGGACCGGCTGCCGAAGCTGGACACGGCCGTCGCGCACGACATGGCCACCTTCGACGGGCTGAACGAGATGAGCCCGGTGCTCTCGGCGGTGGCCGGGCACTGGTCCACCCACCCGTACTGGGACCGCGACGTGCTGGACCTGCTGACCGGCCTGGAGGCCGGGCTCAAGCGCCGGTACGGGCGGGACAAGTGGGTGCTGCGGGCCGCCATGGCGCAGCTGCTGCCGGCCGAGACCGTGAACCGGCCCAAGCTCGGCGTCCACGAGGGGTCCGGGACCACGTCCGCGTTCTCGCTGCTCCTGCTGGACGCGGGGGTCGGCGAGGCCGACGTGGCCAACGCCAAGACCCTGGTGGTCCAGGAGCTGTTCGACCGGATCGTCGTCGCCGGCGAGGACCCGGACCAGGTCCCCGTCGCCGAGGTGGTCTCGCTCGTCGCCGCGCACTTCAGGGAGCTGCGGGGATGAGCGCGAGCGCGTACACCGGCTTCGCGGGCAAGCGGCTGGCCCTGGTGGAGTCCATGCTCCACGCCGCCTTCTACGACGGCATCCAGGCGGCCCGCTCCCACGGCGCCGAGGTCTGGCTGCTGGTCCAGGGCGAGGACTGGTACACCGGGGGCCGCCCGTTCTCCGAGCACCCCCTGTCGAACGTGGACCGGGTCCTGCACGTCGACACGCACGACTGGCGGGCCATCGCGGCCGCGCTCACCGACGGCTCCGGCGCCCCGCTGGTCGACGGCGTGATGTCGTTCTCCGACTACCACACCGAGGCCACGGCCCGGGCGGCCGAGCACCTGGGCCTGCCCTCGCAGGGGCTGGAGGCCGTACGGGCCGCCAACCACAAGCACCTGCTGCGCGCCGCGCTCGACGGGGACCCGGCCAACCTGCGGTGGCGCCTGGTCACCGAGGAGGCCGGGCTCGAGGAGGCGCTCGCGCACGTCGGGCTGCCCTGCATCGCCAAGCCGCCGTCGGAGGCGATCAGCTACGGGGTGCGCAAGTGCACCACGGCCGCCGAGGCGGCCGCGGCCTGGCGGGAGCTGTCGGCCGTACGGGAGTCCCTGCGCGGCCAGCCGCGGCCGGGCCACGTCCTGTTCGAGGAGTACGCGAGCGGGTTCGAGGTCTCGGTGGAGTCGATGACCGTGGGCGGGAGCACCCACTTCTTCGGGGCCACCTCCAAGGACCTGCACCGCACCACCCTGCTGGAGGAGGGCCACTCCTTCCCGCTGGCGCTGGACGCCGGCGTCTGGGAGGAGGTCCGCGGCTGCGTGGACCGGGCCCTGAAGGCGATCGGCTACCGGCAGGGCCCGGCGCACACCGAGGTGATGGTGACCGCGGACGGCCCGCGGATCGTCGAGGTCAACCCGCGGCTGCCCGCGCACATGATCTCCACGATGGTCACCGACGTGTGCGGGACCAACCCGCACCTGGACGCCAAGCTGCTGGCCCTCGGCGCCACCCCGGAGCCGGGCCTGCCCGGTGCCGGGGCCGCCGCCGGCGCCGCCGTCCACGTGCTCTTCCCCGAGGAGCCCGGCGAGTTCACCGGTGTCTCCGGCATCCCGGAGGCCGAGTCCCTCGGCGCCCGCGTGCACCTGCACGCCGAGCCCGGCGACCGCGTCGCGACCCGCCTCGACAACTCCGCCTCGGTCGGCTTCGTGTACGCGCACGGCGCCGACGCGGCGGCGGCCCTGGCCACGGCCCGCGCGGCGGCCGCCCGTATCCGCATCCACACACGGAAGGAAGGACGGCGATGACCGAGGTCCCGCGGATCGGTTCCCAGCGGATCGACTCGCACATCTCCCCGCGGTATGCCCAGCTCCCCACCTTCATGCGCCTGCCGCTGGACCGGGCCCCCAAGGGCAACGACGTCGTGGTCATCGGCGCGCCGTACGACGGCGGCACCAGCTACCGCCCCGGTGCCCGGTTCGGGCCGCGGGAGATCCGCGCGGAGTCGGGCCTGATCCACGGCGTCGGCATCGACCGCGGCCCGGGCGTCTTCGACCTGATCAAGTGCGTGGACGCCGGCGACATCGACCTGACGCCGTTCAACCAGCACATCGCGATGGAGACCGCGCAGCGGCACCTGACCTGCCTGCTCAAGGACAACGCGGCCTTCCTGATGCTCGGCGGCGACCACTCGCTGACCCTGGCGGCGCTGCGCGCCGTCCACGAGCAGCACGGGCCGGTGGCCGTGGTCCACCTGGACGCGCACTCGGACACCAACCCGGCCATGATCGGCGGCGAGTTCCACCACGGGACCCCCTTCCGGCACGGCATCGAGGAGGGCCTGATCCGGCCGGAGGCCATGGTCCAGCTCGGCATCCGGGGCCACAACCCCAAGCCGGACAGCCTCGACTACGCGCGCGGCCACGGCGTCCGGATCGTCACGGCGGACGAGTTCGCCGAGCTCGGGGCCGCGGGCGCGGCCCGGCTGATCCGGGAGCGGGTCGGCGACCTGCCGGTCTACGTCTCCGTCGACATCGACGTCGTGGACCCGGCCTTCGCCCCGGGCACCGGTACGCCGGCCCCCGGCGGCCCGACCTCCCGCGAGGTCCTGGCGCTGCTGCGGACCATCGGCGACCTCAACCCGATCGGCTTCGACGTCATGGAGGTCTCGCCGCTCTACGACCACGCCGGGATCACGTCGGTCCTGGCGACCGAGATCGGCGCGGAGCTGCTGTTCCAGTACGCCCGTGCCCACCAGAAGAAGGAGAACAGGACATGACGATCATCGACGTGACCGCACACCGGGAGGCTCTCCTCGACCTGGCGTCGAAGCTCCCCGACGTACCGCGGGCCGACCTGTACCGGTTCCTGGAGGTGGCCGGGAAGCTCTCCGCCGAGCTGCCGCAGGAGGTCGCGGACGCGCTGGACGCCTTCGGCCGGGGCGGCAACGAGGACGGCTACCTGGTGCTGCGCGGCCTGCCCGTCGAGGCCGACGAGGACCTGCCGGCCACGCCGACGAGCACCCCGGCGCCGGTGGAGCGCGGCCGCCTGAACATGGAGGCCTTCCTCGGCCTGTTCGGCCGCCGCCTCGGCCTGCACACCGGCTACGCGGAGCTGCGTTCGGGCACCGTCTACCACGACGTCTACCCGTCGCCGGGCGCCCACCACCTGTCGTCGGAGACCAGCGAGACGCTGCTGGAGTTCCACACGGAGATGGCCTACCACACGCTCCAGCCGAACTACGTGATGCTGGCGTGCTCCCGCGCCGACCACGAACGCACCGCGAAGACCCTGGTGGGCTCGGTCCGCAAGGCGGTCAAGCTCCTCGACGCGGAGACGGTGGAGCGCCTGTACGACAACAAGCAGCCCTGCGAGGTCGACGTGGCCTTCCGCGGCGGCATCGAGGACCCGGGCGCCATCGCCAACGTCAAGCCGCTGTACGGCGACCGCGAGGACCCGCTGCTCGGCTACGACCGCGAGCTGCTGAAGCCGAACGCGGGCGCGGACGCCGAGGCCGTCGCCAAGCTCTCGGACGCGCTGGACGAGGTCACGGAGGCCGTCTCCCTGGTCCCGGGCGACGTGCTGATCATCGACAACTTCCGCACCACGCACGCCCGGACCCCGTTCACCCCGCGCTGGGACGGCAAGGACCGCTGGCTGCACCGCGTCTACATCCGTACGGACTCCTACGGCCAGCTCCCCACGGGCGAGGAGCGCGCGGGCGACGTGGTGGCCTTCACCCCGCGCCGCTGACCTCATCCCGCTGACCACCGCATGACCACGGCCGCGCCCGCCCCCGACCGGGGGTGGCCGCGGCCCGCGCCTGCCAAGGCCGACACGGCCGACACGAGGAACACAGGGAATCACGTGGACAAGAAAGTCCTGGAAGCACAGCAGTGGGTCAACAAGACCTACGCGGGCAAGGCGGGCTACAACCCGTGCCCGGAGAACGGCCAGACCGGGTGGCCCACCATGCTCTCCCTCACCCGGGCCCTCCAGATAGAACTGGGCATCGCGACCCCGTCGGACAGCTTCGGCCCGACCACGGAGGCGAAGCTCGCGGCGCTCGGCCCGGTCAAGGACGGGTTCGCCAACAAGAACATCATCCAGATCGTCCAGCACGCCCTGTTCTGCAAGGGCTACTGGGGCGGCGAGGGGGGCGTGTACGGCCTGGCCACCCAGAAGGCCGTCATGCAGATGAAGGACAACATGGGCCTCTCCAAGGGCGGGCCCGACGTCGAGCCGAAGTTCTTCAAGGCCCTGCTGACCCTGGACGCGTACGTCGTGGTCTCCAGCGGCACGGACAAGGTCCGCGAGATCCAGCGCTGGCTGAACGGCCGCTACTCCAACCGCTCGTCGTTCAACATCGGCCCTGCGGACGGCATCTACTCGCGCGACGTGCAGAAGTCGCTGATGCGGGCGCTCCAGTACGAGTTCGGTGTCCCGGACGACTCGGCGTCGGGCAACTTCGGCCCGACCACCCAGAACGGCCTGAAGGCCCACCAGGTGGGCAAGGGCGACTCCGGCATTTTCGTGCAGCTGTTCTCGGCGGCCTGCGTGTTCAACGACCTCAAGTACACGGAGAACAACGAGACCCACTCCGCCACGTTCACGTCGTCGTACGACGACAACCTCCGGAAGGCGGTGGCCGAGTTCCAGAGGTTCTCGGCATTCCCCAAGGCGGCTCAGGACGGTCGGGCCAACTACGACACGTGGTGCCAGTTGCTGGTGTCCATGGGCAACCCGGACCGCCCGGTAAACGCCTGCGACACCCGCTTCACCATCACCGCCTCGCGCGCCAAGGCCCTGAAGGCCGCCGGCTTCGACGTCGTCGGACGCTACCTGGACGAGGAGGTACTCAGGCCTGAGGACGACCTGAACAAGGAGATCATGCCGGGTGAGTTGGAGGACATCTTCAACGGTGGCATGAGGGTCTTCCCCATCTCCCAGTACCACGCTCGCAAGCTGGAGCACTTCACGTACTCGGAGGGCTACCGGCACGCCTCGAAGGCGCACGACCGCGCGGCGGACGTCTACAAGATCGGGCGCGGCTCGGTCATCTACTTCGCCGTGGACTACGACGCGACGGACCCGGAGATCACCTCCAACATCCTCCCGTACTTCCACGGCGTCCAGGCCGCGCTGGCCGCGAAGGGCAAGCGCTACATCGCCGGTGTGTACGGCTCCCGCAACGTCTGCCAGCGGGTCAGCAACGAGGCGTACGCCGCGCACTCCTTCGTCTCGGGCATGTCCTGGGGCTTCTCCGGGAACCTCGGCTTCCCGATGCCGGAGAACTGGTCGTTCACCCAGATCAAGGAGTTCAAGTTCACCGCGAACGGGGACACCTTCGACCTGGACCGCAACGTCATGCGGGGTACGGACAAGGGCGTCGGCCGGGAGAACGTCGGCCAGGTCGCCACGGAAGCCGACGCCGCGATCAAGTACATCGACGACCTGTACGCGGCGGCCGTCCAGTACGGCAAGGGCAACCCGAACGAGCTGGTCTGCGAGTACCTCCGCTCGGACGACTACAACGACACCAAGTGGCGCGGCCTGCTCTACCTGAGCGATGCCGAGTGGGTGAAGTACGCCGACTCCAAGGTCGGCAAGCGGATGACCGACTTCAAGTGCCCGTCGTACGGCGTGGACATCGGCCTCGCCCACTTCGGCGCCTGCGCCAACACCGTCATCACCAAGGGCTCGATCAGGGGCAAGGGCGCCAACCGGGGCGACTTCGCCGGCTGGGGTGGTGACCTGTGCACCTTCTACGTCGAGTGGCGCCAGGCCGCCGACTCATACGCCTCCGGCTACCTGTTCTGCCAGGACCGGCTTGCCAAGATCAACACCACGTCGTCCTTCGGCTTCGACGACATACTCGAGGACGTCGACGGCTACCTCATCGGTACGGCCGCCGGCATCAAGAACAAGCCGATCAACGAGCTCTTCCGAGCTCACTACGGCACCGGGCCCAACCCGGGCCACCTGCGCCGGTTCCGCGATTTCTACAACCAGCGGTACGAAGGCAAGATGGAGGTGGTGAAGGCGGCCGCGAACCACATGCTGCAGGGCGTGTTCACGGACGACGACCTCCTGCAGGTCTACCGCCAGGGCATCTTCTACTACCTCGGCAAGAACATCCTGACCCCGAACCTGATCCCCAACGACAAGCTCGACCCCTTCGTGGCCGGCTACGCGGACCAGTTCCAGAGGATCATGGGCCAGGAGAACGCCACGGCCAAGGCATTCACGGCCGCACGCAGGTAGTACCCCGGAGGGGACATGATCGCACTAGCACTCATCGCGCTGCCGTTCGCGCTGCTGGCCGGCATCGGACACGGCGGCCGCCTCACCTACCGCGGGATCCGGGCCCGGGCCTGGGCGGCGCCCGGCACCTGGGGCGGGATCGCACTCCTGGCCGCCTCCGGCGCCACGCTGGCCTTCGCCTGCGGGCTGTTCGCGGGCTTCGGCGGCATGGACCGGCGCGAGATCTGCGGCGACCCGTACGACAGCGCGTTCGTCGGCCGACACAACCAGGATCCGCTCTTTCCGCTGCACAGCTGGTGCAGCCCCGGCCACGACCTCGTCCCCTCATGGGTCAACCCGACCGTCGTGGGCCTCGCCGCCCTGACCGCGCTCTGCATCGTCATGACCGCGGTCACCGGCGCGGCCCGCATCACGCACACGTTGTCCGCCCGGCGCGACCGGGCGGAGGAACCGAAACAGAGGGAACACAACACATGACCAACCCGGTACGCAGCGACCTGTCGCGCCGCCGCTTCGTCGGCACCGCGGCCGGAGTGGCCGGCGGCGCCGTCCTGTGGGGCGTGGCGTCCTCCGGCACGGCGGTGGCGGCCCCCAAGCCGAGCGAGACCAAGCCGTCCACCTGGTCGGGCGGCAAGACCGCCAACGGCTGGCCGGTGGTGAAGACCGTCCCCACCCACTTGATCGAGGGCAGCTCGGTCTCCGTCCCCGTCCTGGACGGCGACGTGGCCACGATCCTGCTGCACCTGGCCCGCCGCTTCCACTACGAGGTGGACTCCCTGCGCCAGGGCGAGGTCACCGGCCACTCCGGCGACCGCAAGGTGGCCCAGCCCTACGAGTCGAACTACCTCTCGGGTACCGCGATCGCCATCCGCCCGCAGGCCTACCCGGCGGGCGCCCAGGGCGGGCTGTACCCGCACGAGCTGGTCATCGTCCGCGACATCCTCACGGAGCTCGACGGCGCCGTGGCCTGGGGCGGCGACGAGAAGACGGCCAAGGAGTCGCACTTCCACATCGCCCTGAAGCCCGGCCACCCGAAGATCAAGAACGTGGCCCGCAAGATCCGCGAATGGAACGAGGCCCCCGGCAAGGGCGCCGGCACGGTCGACGCCTTCGAACCGTCCCGCCGCCAGGCGGCGAAGGCGTTCACCCGCTAGAACTCCTCGTGCCGCCACAAGAGGGCCAGGGGCCTGACCGCACAAGCGGCCAGGCCCCTGGCCTCGTCGTGCCCCGTATCAGCCGAACAAGAGCGGCGAGCCGGTGAGCTGCTTGGTGATGACGCCCTTGCCGTCACCCTCGATGTCGTACGACACGGTGGAGTCCGAGGACCACCACATGTTCTTGTCGTACGTCGCGGACGGCGCGAGGCACTTGTTCTCCTTCTCCAGCGCCGACCAGCCCAGGTTGTCGTTCACCATCTTGGTCAGGTCGCAGGTGGTGGTGGACACGACCGTGTCGGCGCCGCCCCACTCGCGCTTCTCCAGCCGCGTGGTGACCTTGAACGAGGTGAACCGCTTGCCCTGGTCCTCGGCCACGTCGACCATCATCTGCCAGTTGGTCCAGGTCCAGGCCGACACCTTCCCGTTGGACACGTCGGCACAGTTCATGAACGAGTAGAGCGACTGCGGCTTCTTGCCCGGAAAGGCGATCTCCACGGACCCGGAGCTCTCGCCGCACGAGCTGACGGCTGCGGCCGGCGAGGCGAAGGCGATACCGCCCGCGAGAATGCCGCCGGTCGCGGCGAACGTGGCGAGGTACTTCTTCATCTTCACGGAGTTCTTCTCCTGCTCGAAACGAAAGGGGGATCCAGCCGAAGGAAAGGGCGGTCCGGCGGTCTACTTCACGACGTCGCGCTGGTGCTTGTCGGTGACCTTGCCGTCCTTGAACCAGAACCAGCCCTGCGGGGCGAGGAACCCGGTGCCCTTGCCGGTCCAGCACGCCAGCGTGGACGTGGCACCGGCGGTGGACGGGAAGGCGGACTGGGCCACGTCGGTCACCACGCACGAGTTCGTGCCGACCGTCTTGCGCACCTGCTCCTCGGTCATCCCCACGGCGACCTTCTTGTACTGGGCAGCCGTCATGGACGGGGCCGTGGGCAGCTCCATCCGGTAGTGGTGCTTGCCGGTGAGCTTGCCGCTCTCGTCGAAGTGGAAGCCCGCGTACGGAGCCCACTCCTCGATCCCGGACACCCAGCAGTTGAACGAGGGCACGGTCGACTCCGCGGTCACCGGCTTGCCGTTGTCCTCACAGGCGGTGGGCCCGACGATGTCCATCAGCTCCTGCCGGCTCATCCCGAACTGAACCCGGTCGTACTTCTCCTTGGTCATCCCGGAGAACCCGGCCGCGCTCGAGGCCCCGGCGGCTCCCACCACGAGCCCGACGGCCACCCCGGCCACCACGGCGGCCTTCTTGATCCCTGCCACGCAGAAACTCCTCAACTCCTGACAAACCCCCACCCGTCGGCGAAGGCGCAGCCATCGTGGCAACGCCCCCTCTCCCCCGGATCTCGACCGGCTCTACGCCCCTTCACCAGCCACCGGCAGGCCGACGAAGGTGCTGGCACAGTCCGGGCACTCGGCACGGCCGAAGAGATACGTGATCCCTTCGGCCACTTGCGCGAGCCCGAGCGCGCGAGCCGTTCGTGCATTCGCCGGCCCAAGCCGCCGAGTTCATCAGCAGGAGAGGGCGACGGCGGACGTCTCCCTTCGTCCCAGTCCCGATAGCCCGAGTACCGACCGTGAATACCGACCGCGACGGTGACGCTGTAGAAGCCGTCTTCGAAGTCGTACTCGGCCACGCTCCAGCCACTCGCGCCCGCGAACGCGAGATGCGCTCTGAAGAGGGCCATCGCGGTCGCCGGTGAACGGCTGCCGCCCTCGATGCGCAGGGCGAGCATCCGCCGGAGCTCGGCGATCACGGGCGCCATGTCCCGGACGAGCTCGTCGGCGCCGTGGTCCCGGTGGACTCCGGCCACGATCGCGCCGACCAGGTCCAGCGCCCGCTCTGCAGCAGCCGCGTCGCCGTGGCGAGCGATGTCGTGAGCCTTTCGGTGGCCAGGAGGTGCCAGAGTTGCCGCCAGGCAGCCTCATCCCCGAACGGCGGTCGCAGGACCCGCTCGAGAACGGAAGCAACTTCGTCGACCGGCCCCCGTCCGTACGCCGCCGACTCAGATGCCGTCGCACGGCGAAAGCCGAGGAGGGGGATCCCGTCCGGGTCCACGT
The DNA here is from genome assembly GCF_040645035.1 of Streptomyces sp. NPDC046876. Classification (NCBI taxonomy): domain Bacteria; kingdom Bacillati; phylum Actinomycetota; class Actinomycetes; order Kitasatosporales; family Streptomycetaceae; genus Streptomyces; species Streptomyces sp. NPDC046876. The sequence continues at coordinate 225,802 of NZ_JBEYXK010000002.1, forward strand.
CTTCGACGGATGGGTGGCCTTCCAGGAGGAAGCCGAAGAAGGCGCGGAGGGCTTCGTTGCCCAGTTCCAAGGGGTGGAAGGGCAGCGCGTACGGCTCCTCCTCCCACTCCGGGTCGGGGTCCACGGGCCGGTCGCCCGCCCAGAAGGGCGTCTCGAAGGGGAACGGGTCCCCGATGTCCTCGACGATTCCGCCGTCAGGCGAGAGGCTCAACGAGCGGCGGAGGCGGCCGTCCTCCCAGACCGCAAAGGCGAGCCAGTCGCTGACGCTGTGCATCGCGTGCAGGATCACGCGACGCCCCGCCGCGGCCTCCAGCACGTGCACGGACACCTCGGACGGGCGGACGAACATCAGGCGCCGGTCGCAGACCAGGTCCACGCTCGGAAAGCTCCCCGCGTACGTGAGGCGCTCCGCCGTCTTCGCTCCCATCGCCGCAGACCAGCGGCGCCCACTGACGACGGTTACGCGTTGAGGAAGTGGTGGGTGGGGTGGGGGTGCATGAGGAAGTCGTGGTGCGAGATGTTCCAGGCGTAGGCGCCGGCCAGGGCGAAGGCCACGCGGTCGCCTGCGCGGAGGCCGGGGGCCGGGACGTTGCGGGCCAGGAGGTCCTTCGGGGTGCAGAGCTGGCCGGTGAGGGTGACCTCGGGGCGGGCGGTGGCCGGCCGGGGCCAGGGGTGGGGCCAGGGCTCGTACGGGAGGACGGAGCAGGGCTGGTCGTGGCCCTTGGTGGCCGGGGTGCGCAGGTGGTGGGTGCCGCCGCGGACCACCGCGAAGGCCTCGCCGTGGCTGTCCTTCACGTCCAGGACCTCGGTGGCGTACCAGCCGCAGTAGGCGGTCAGGGCCCGGCCCGGTTCGATGCGGAGGGTCAGGCCGGGGTGGGCGGCCGTGATGCGGGCCAGGCCCTCGCCGTACGCCTGCCAGTCGAAGAGGACGTCCGGGGCCGCGTAGGACACGTGCATCCCGCCGCCCACGTTCACCTCGCGGAGGGGGAAGCCGTGGCGGGCGGAGAGGGCCTCGGACCAGGTGACGATCGACTCGGCGGCTGCCAGGAGGGCTGCGGCCTCCAGGCCGCTGGCCAGGTGCGCGTGGACGCCCAGGAGTTCGAGGTGCGGCCAGGTGCCGGCCGCGAGGAGGGACGCCGCGGTTTCGGCGTCGGCCGGGTCCAGGCCGAAGGGCGTCGGGCGGCCGCCCATCGCCAGCGAGCTGCCCGCGAGGGAGGAGCCGGCGAGGGGCAGGTTCACGCGCAGGAGGATCCCGACGCGGGATCCGGGGGCGGTGCGGGCCGACAGGGCCGCCAGCACGCGGAGGTCGTGGAGGCTCTCCACGTGGTGGCGGGCCACGCCCGCCTCCAGCGCCGCCGCCAGCTCCGCCGGGGTCTTGCCCGGGCCGCCGAAGGCCAGCGGGCGGCCCGGTACGGCCTTGGCCACGTGGGCGAGTTCGCCGCCCGAGGAGACCTCGTAGCCGTTTACGTACGGGCCGAGCGCCGCCAGCAGCTCCGCCGCCGGGTTGGCCTTGGCGGCGTAGTACAGCTCGACGCCCGCCGGCAGGGCCGCCCGTACCGACGCGGCGTGCTCGCGCAGCGCCGCGAGGTCGTAGACGTAGGCCGGCAGTTCCGAGGGGTCCAGGGACAGGATGCGGTCCGTGACCGGGGCGGTGGGCGTCATCGGGTCGCGCCCCAGGTGGACTCGCCGTGCGCCGCCTCCGAGAGGACCGCCTCCGCGAACGGCGATGCGAGGCGTACGTAGCCGGCCTCGCGGTCGGCCTTGCGCTCCCAGCGGGTCAGGAGGTTGGCCTTCGCCGGCAGGGGCACGCCGGCCAGCAGGGCGGCCAGGCGCGGCGGGCAGCCGCTGCGGTCCGCGTAGGCCCGGAGGGTGGCGCGGACCCGGGCCCACAGCGCGGCCTCGGTCTGCGGGTGCAGGTCGGCGAGGGCCGCGAGCATCTCGGCGACGTGGTTGACCAGCAGGCAGTAGACGACCCGGTCCCAGCCGCGCCGGGCGTCGTACGTCATGGGGCCCGCGACCTCGGCGGGCAGCGAGGCGAGGAGGGCGGCGTGCCGCTCGGGCAGGAGCTTGGTGCCCTCCAGGTCGCGGAAGAGCACCTGCGCGGGCATGCCCTCGTCGTCGACGCAGACGACCACGTTCTGGAGGTGGGGTTCGAGGACGAGGCCGTGGTCGAAGTAGGCGGCCATGACCGGCGGGACCAGCAGCCTGAGGTACGCCGTCCACCAGGCGAGGGCCGTCTGCGGGCCGGCGCCCGCCGGCAGGCGGGAGATGTGGCCGGGGCCCGTCGGGTACTCGTCGGCGACGGCGGCGGCGAGCAGGGGGGTCGTACCCGGCAGGAGCCGGCGCGACAGGCCCTCGCGGACGATCACCCCGAAGCCTTCGAGGAGCGAGCGGTCCGGGGTCCCGTCCGGGCCGGGCAGGGCGAGGCTGCGGTAGGCGGGCTCGCGGAGCACGGCGCTGCCGGGGAAGCGGGCCGCCAGGTCGGTCAGGGCCGGCTCCAGCAGGCGGGTCAGGGCGACGGCGCCGGACAGTTCGTAACTGGCGTTCTTGCGCAGGCAGTTGGTGATGCGGACGTTCAGGCTGAACTTCAGGAACGTCTCGCCGTCGTAGAGCGTGCGGACGGACGCGGTGGCGGCGAAGGGAACCCCGCCCCGGCCGAGGTCCAGGATGTCGCCCCGGTCGAGGGCGGCCCGCAGGGAGGGGTGCTCGCGGAGCATCTCGTACTGCCAGGGGTGGGCCGGCAGCAGCCGGTAGCCCTCCGGGACGTCGGGGCGCAGCCGGTCCAGGGGGGCGGTGGCGCCGTCCTCGACGGACTCCTCGGCGATCAGGTGGGCGCGTACGGCGAGGTGGCGCAGGGGGAAGGCGGCGCCCGCCTCGGGCGCGTAGGACGGCCAGGAGGCGGCGTCGCCGCTGCGGGCCTTGGGGGTGGGGTGGAAGCGGTGGCCGAAGAGGAGGGACTGCTCCGAGGCGAGGTACGTCACCAGAACGGCGTCATCGGCGACATCGGCGGCATCGGCGGCATCAGCTTCATCGGCGGCGCGGGCGGCCAGGGCCGCGGTGACGGCCTCGTGGCTGGAGACGATCTGGTCCAGGAACTCTTCGTTCCGTACGCCCGTACGCAGCGACAGCTCGTCCTGGGTGTATTCGGCCAGGCACCGCCAGTCGATCTCCGTCCAGACCTCGCCGCGCTGCTCCAGCACCGGGCCGGTGAACCGGTGGGCGCCCAGCAGGGAGGTGCGGCGCAGGGCGACCCGCAGCAGCACGCCGCGGCGGGGCAGGCGCAGCAGCAGGTGGCCGTCGGAGACGGCGCTCTGGTGCTCCGGGCCGGACACCTCGCGCAGCAGGCAGTTGAGGAGGGTGTGGGCGACGACGGCGTCGGCACTCGGCAGGCCGGCGGGCGCGACGGAGGCGGTGGGGGCCGCACCGGCGGTACGTCCGGCGGGCGCGGGGACGGTGGCGAGCGACTTGTTCAGCGGGGGCATCAACGGCTCCAGCGGGTGCGGATGGAACGGAGACCGCTACGAGAGCGGGGCAGGGCGAGGGCGCACGCGGTCAGCACGGCCACGGCGCCGCCGGTGAGCACGGGCGCGGCCGGGCCGTAGTGGCCGGTGCCCACGGCGGCGGCCACCCCGGCCACGACGGCGCCGGCCTTGGAGAAGAACTCCCGCGCGCCGAACAACCGGCCGGGGGAGCGCCCCTTGGCGCATGCGGCGGCCAGCACGGACAGGCACACGAGCCCGAGGGTCATGCCCGCGCCGAGCAGCAGTCGTACGGCGGTCAGCGTGGCCAGGGCGTCGGCCACGCCGTGCCCGGCCAGGCCGAGCGCGATGCAGGTGAAGCCCAGCGCCAGGCCGAGCCGGGGGCGGCGGTGGCAGGCGGGGTGCACCGCCATCGCCGTCAGCAGGTAGACGAGGTGCGGGAGGGCGAAGAGGACACCGGAGAGGAACGGGGAGGTGCCGGGTATCCGCTCGTCGATCAGCCGGATCAGGTAGGGGTAGGAGATGACGGTGGAGAAGACGAAGGCGAACTCGAGGGCGTAGAGGGCGCGGAGATCCGACACCGGAGAGGGCTTCTCGGCCGCCCCCGCCTCCGTCTCCGCCTCCTCCCCCGCCTCCGCCTCCTCCCCCGCCCCGGCCGCAGCCGCAGCCGCTTCGACAGCGGTCGCCTCGACAGCAGCCGCCGGCCCCTGCCCCCGCGACTCCGGCAGGGCCGCGATCAGCGCCGCTGCCGTCAGCGGCAGGATCGCGAGCAGGGCGTACTGCCGGTGCGGCGACAGCCACGGCGACAGCGCTCCGACGGCCATCGGCGCGGCGAGGAGGGCCGCCCGCGCCGCGCCCTGCATCAGGGTGAGCGCTCTGGACAGCTCCGGGCCCTCCAGGGTGGCGCCCAGATACCCGTTGGAGGCGGCGTAGGTCCCGCCGAGGACGCCCTGGAGCACCAGGGCCAGGGTGAAGGCGGCCACGGAGTCGGCCCACCCGGCCAGCACGAAGGACACGGCGAGCCCGAGCTGTGCGCGCAGCAGCAGCCGCTTGCGCCCGAACCGGTCGGCGAGCCGGCCCCACAGCGGGGCCCCGAGGCCCGCGAACACGGTCGGGACGATGTACAGCACGCCCGCCCAGCGGGCGGTGGGGTCGCCGAGCCCCGGCAGGATCTCGGTGAGGTACGGGGGCAGCCCGAGGGCGGCGAAGGACGCCACGAAGAAGCACCCGGCGACCGCGTGCACCTGCCGCCGCCCCAGCGTCGGCCGCACGGGCGCGGGCCGTAACGGAATCGGCCGGGACGGCGCCGGATCCCCCTCCGCCGGCTCCGGCGGCGGCGTCGCCGCCCTCGCTGCGGTGACCACTGGAACCAGGGCCGCTGCGGCACTCATCGCAGCTCCCTCCCTCGCCGTCGCAGGTAGTTGGGGCCGGTCGTGTAGTGCGTGTTGACGTCGGAGGCGCCCGAGCGCTCCTTGGTGAGCAGCGTTCCGGCGGTGACCATGGCCTTCACCGGCAGCTCGGCGGCGTCCAGCACCCGCTCCCGCAGCACCGCCCCCGGCTCGCCGGGAGCCGTCCCGAGCCGCTCGGCGGCCTCGGCGAGCCGTTCGCGTACGAGTCCCAGCACGGCCTCCGGCGAGGCGGTGCGGCCGTGCTCGGCCAGCCCGAAGGCGTACGAGCCCGCACAGAGGTGGAGGGTGATGGTGGTGAGCATGTCGGTGACGGCCCGGTGGTCCTCGCCCAGCATCCGCGGGTCCCGGAAGGGGGCCAGCAGCTCGTCGGCCTGCGCGCCCAGGGTCTGCCGCAGCCGAGGGACGTGGAAGCGGGGGCTGTCGTCGTCCTTGAACAGCAGCCGCACCCGGGTGCGGCCGTCCTGCGGGGCGCGGTCGAGCACCAGGGAGACGTTCTGCTGGTGGGAGGCCAGGGCGATGCCGTAGCCGTAGAGGGTGGTCTGCCAGTCGAGCAGCAGCGTGAGGCAGGCGTCGAGCAGGGCCACCGGGTCGCCCCCGTGGAAGCGGTCGGCCAGGTGGTCGATGACCAGCCGCCCGCCCGGGGCGGTGGCCAGCAGCGCGGCCAGCGGCAGCACGACGGCGCGGTCGAGGCCGGCCGGGTAGCGGCGGCAGAGGACCGCGAGCAGCTCGTGCCCGGCGTGGGCGTAGACCGTCTCGTCGGCGTGCAGGACGGTGTCCTCGAACCGCGGCTCCCGCGCGATGACCGCCTCCACCACCCGCTGTCCGGCGGCGCCGTGGACCAGGGTGACGGGCTTGATGGTGCGCCGGTTGCGCAGCCCCAGGGTGGCGGTGGCCAGCGGCAGCTTCAGGTGCAGCTCCGGCTCGCCGACGAGGCCGACCGTACGCATCGACAGGGTCGGTACGGCCTCCAGGTACGGCCCGTCGGCGAGGACGGCCGTGTCCTGGAGGCCCGCCCCGCGCAGCGCGTCCCGCAGCGGGGCGCCGAGGGTGAGCGGGTGGACCGGGAGCGCGAGGTGGCTGTCGGCCAGTTCGGGCAGGCCGAGGCCGGCGGGCGAGGGCCAGCTCGCGGGGAGTACCGCGGGACCGCCGGGGAGGGTGAGCGCCTCCCGCGGTACGGCGAGCCAGCGCAGGCCGAAGCGGGGGTGGAACTCGGGTGCGTAGGCCCGCAGCTGCGCGTCGTCCAGGCCGGAGCGGCCGCGCGCGGTGGGGTAGACCGGGTGGTCGAGGCGGGCGGCGAGGGTGTCGTACGCGAGGGAGGCGGCCGGACCGGTCCAGTCGGCGGGGTCGCTGCCGTAGCGGGCGGTCAGGTCGTCGAGGACCGCATCGGCCGTACGGTCGTGCAGCCGCATGGTGGCCAGCGTCTGGCGGCACTCCTCGGCGAAGGCCGCGAAGCCGGGGAGGTCGAGGGGATCGGCGAGTGCGGTGAGGGCGCCCAGGACCGCCTCGGATCCGGTGAGTCGGCTGCCGTCCGGTTCGCGGGCCAGCAGCGGCAGCCGGGCGGCGTACTCGCCCTGGAAGCCGTCCGCGCGGACGGGGACCAGCAGGGCGCCGCCGTCCCCGTCCCCGTCCCCGCCGTGGGGCGGGGGCAGGGGCAGGCGCAGCCAGCGGCCGTCCTCGCGCTCGACCGCGGTCGAACGGGTCCGCAGGCCCACGACGTCCTCGCGGATGAAGGCGCTCAGCACCCGCAGCAGCAAGGCCTCTTCGGCGGCGACGGCAGCGGGCACGGCGACAACGGCCGTGGCGGCGCGGGTCACGGCGTGATCTCCCAGCGCCCGGTGGCGAGGAAGTCGGCGTGGACGCGGTTGACGGCCTCCTGGTCGGTGCCGACGACCCGCACGGCGCCGAGGTAGTCGCGGTGGGTGTGGGCCAGCTCGCGCCACTCGCCCACGGCGCGCATCGGCCGGTACGTCAGCCGTACGCCGTCCGCCTCGCGGTCGGTGGCGGCGGGGGCGGCGGTCAGCGTGCCTGTGCGGTCGGCCATCGGCCACGAGATCCGCGCGGCACCGTCGCGGCGGGCGCCCAGGTCCGCCGGGAGCGGCTCGCCGAGGTGGGTCCGCAGCACCAGGTCGAAGAGCGGGATACCGAGCAGATCGGCGAGCAGCAGGTCGCACTGGTCGCCGATGGCCCGGTAGTTGACCTCGATGATGCGGGCGCGGCCCTCGTGCACCACGAACTCGGTGTGGCAGATGCCGAAGCCGATGCCGAGGGCGTCGAGCTGGGCGAGGACCTGGGCAGCGATCGGCTCGGGATGGGCCGGGACGAAGGTCAGCTGCTGTTCGATGAAGAGCGGCGGCGGGGTCAGTTCGGTGTGGAATCCGCCCAGGACGTGGCGGACGGCGCCGTCCCCGAGGGTCTCCAGCGTGTGGAGCCGGCCCGGGAGGTACTCCTCCACGACCAGGGGCGCACCGGGCCGTCCCGCCTGGATCTCCTTGCACTGCAGGAGCAGGTCCTCGGGGCCGTGGGCCATGACCACGTTCTCGCTGGCCACGCCCTCGCGCGGCTTGAGCACGCAGGGGTAGGGGACCGCGCCGGCGTCGGGCAGTTCCCCGGGGGCGAGTTCCACGGACCACACGGAGTCGGTGCCGGACGCGGTGAGGTGGCGGCGCATGTGGGCCTTGTCCTTCACCCGCAGCGCGGCCCTCCAGTCCTTGCCGGGCAGGCCGAAGTACTCGGCGGCCAAGGCGGCCTGTACCTGGAGGTGGTCGCTGTTGGAGAAGACCGCGTCGGGCTCGTGGTGCGTCGCCATCCGGGTGATGACGGCCCGGAAGTCGCGTACGTCGCACTTCAGGACCTCGACGGCGTCGCCGTAGCGCTCGCGGTGGGCGTCGGGCCGGTCGGTCAGCACGGTGACGTCCAGGCCGAGTCGGGCCGCGGCGGGGAGGAAGCCGTCGGTGACCGAGTCGGTGAGGGGGAGGGCGAGCAGGTACAGGCGCACGGGCGTGACCCCTTCCGGATCGTGGCAGCGGCGGGCAGCCGTGGTCACGGCAGCGGTCGGCTCGACGCCGTGAGCGGACCACACCGGCCGCCGCAGTTTAGGTTAGGCAAACCTAAGTAATCAACCCGACCGGAACGCGCACGGCTTGCCGCTCGCCGCGGATTGATCGACGATCACCCGATAGCTAAGGTAAGCCTTACCTATTCGCTGACACCGGCCCGCTCGTGAGGAACGCCGATGACGACGCCCCTGGACACCACGCCCCCGGTGCCGCTCACGTCCGTGCGCGGGGGCAGTCCACTCGCCGCCGGGTACCGCCGCCTCGCCGCCGTGTGCGAGGCGCTGGACCTGCGGATCGCGGGTGACGACACCGACGCCGACACCGGCGCCGGTGCGGACCCGGGCGGCGGGGCGGGCGCGCCCGGGGCCGGCAGATGGGTGACGGGAGCCCGGCTCGCCCGGGACCCGGAGGCCCTGACGGCCTTCGTCGGCGCCGAGGCCGCACGCATCCGCGAGCGGCACGGCCACGAACCCCGTCCCGACGTCGCCGCCTCCCGGGCCCTGCACGACTACGCCTGGTCCGTCGGCGTGCTGATGAGCGGCGCCTGGTACCTGGAGCGCCGTGTTCCGCGCATCCGCCCGGCCGAGGTCCGGGTCGACCTCACGACGGGCGCGTACGAGGTGACCCCGGGCCACGCCTTCGCCTGCCTGCCCGACGATCCGGCGGCGGCCCCCTCCGCGCCGTCCGGCGCGAGGATGTCCGACGCGAGGATGTCCGGCGTACGCACGGTCCCTGACGGGGAAGCGCTGCGCGCCGAGCTGCGGGCCGCCGTGGTCGACCACATGCGACCGGTCCTGGCCGCCTTCGCCCCACACGTCCGGCGCGGGCCGCGCGCCCTGTGGGGCATGGTCGCAGACGACCTGGTCTCCGGCATCTGGTACCTCGGCCGCGTCCTCGACCAGGAGGAACGGTCCGTCAGCGCGGCGGCCGAGCTGCTCCCGACGGCCATGGCGCCGTTCCCCGGCGGCGCAGACTTCCGCCTGCTGGTGGGCCGGGAGGGCCGCCGGTACCCGACCCGCACCCGGATCGGCTGCTGCCTGTACTACAAGCTCGACGCCGCCCGCCCGTGCGGCACCTGCCCGCGCACCTGCGACACGGAGCGGCTGCGGCGGCTGGAGGACGGGGGCTGAGCGGCGTCACGCCGTCCGGCTCACTCCGTCCGGCTCACTCCGTCCGGCTCACTTGGCCGGGTCGACCTGGAAGGTCTTCGCCATGTCGTCCAGGACCTTGTCGGCGCCCTGCAGGGACACCGACGTCATCCACGTCGCGTCGTCGACCTCGTGGACGTTGCCCTTCCGGACGGCGTTCAGGCGCTGCCACAGCGGGTTCGCCATGAACTTCCTCTTGCGCTCCTCGCCGCCCGAGAAGGCCGTCAGGAAGATGTGGTCGGCGTCGGCCTGCTGGATCTGCTCCTCGCTGATCTCGATGTTGAACTTCGCGGTGTCGCGCTGGTTCTCCGGCCGCAGCAGGCCCATGTCGCCCAGGATGATGCCGGTGAAGCTCTTCGGCAGGTAGATGCGGGTCGGGCCGTCCACGAAGCGGGTGATCGAGACGGTCGGCTTTCCGCCCTCGCCGCTGCCGCCGCCCTTCGCGTTGACGGCGTCGCCGATCTTCTTGGCGCGGGTCTCGTACGCCGCGAGCTTGGCCCTGGCCTTCTCCTCCCGGCCCAGCGCCGTACCGAGGAAGGTGATGTTCTCCTTCCAGATCGGGCCGGTCGTCTTGACGAAGACGGTCGGGGCGATCCGGCTCAGCCGGTCGTACAGGTCCGCGTGGCGGACGGTCGCCGAGACGATGAGGTCCGGCTTGAGGGCGGCGATGGCCTCGAGGTTGGGGTTGTCGAGCGGGCCGACGTCCTTGGTGTCCTTGACCGCGTCGCCGAGGTAGGCGGGGAAGCCCTTCTGGTCGCGGTACGAGCCGATGCCGCCGACGAGCGGGGTGTCGAGCGCGACGACGGCCTCGACCAGGCTGTTGTCCAGCGCGACGACGCGCTGGGGCCTGGACTTGAGCTCGGTGGTGCCCTTGTCGTGGGTGAGGGTGCGCGGGAAGCCCGCGTCCGCCGCGGCGGCCGGTCCGCCGGAGGCGTCGACCTTGCCGTCCCCGCTGCCGCCGCCACAGGCGGCCAGCGAGAAGGCCATGGCCGCCGTCAGGACGGCGGCGGCGATCCGGCCGGGCCGGCGGCGCTGGACGAAGGTGTTCATCGGATCTCCCCCAAGAGCTGACGGTGCGGACGAGCAACTGGCCTTGCGCTCTTCGGACATGACGGGACGACGCAAACCCATGGCCAAAGAAACTTAGGCAAGGCTTACCTACCTTGAGCGCTGCGAGAATAGCGGCTGCCCGGGCCTGAATCCACCCCGTGAAGGACCCCCCACTTTGGTTAGGCATGCCTTACCTTGTGATGCGTGACCTCGAAGCCCGTCGCCGGAAGGGCGGCCGACACCGGCCACCGCCCCGAGCCGCCGCCCCACCCGGCCGTTGGCCGAAACCCCGCCGGGAACGCCCCCGCCGGGCCCCGCAGCCGGGCGACCTCCCGTGCCGTGCTGACGGTCGGCCTCCTCGGCGCGCTCCTCCTTGCCGTCTGCGCGTCACTGGCCCTCGGCACCAAGTCCGTTCCGCTCTCCGACGTCCTGCATGCCATGGCCGGCGGCACGGAGGGCGACGCCGTGGTGATCCGGGAGCTGCGCATGCCGCGCACGCTCCTCGGGATCGTCGTCGGCCTGTCCCTGGGCGCGGCCGGCGCCGTGGCACAGGACATCACCCGCAACCCCCTCGGCGACCCGGGCCTCATCGGCATCAGCGCGGGCGGCTCCTTCGCCGTCGCCCTCGGCATCGGCGCGCTGGGGCTGACGAGTCCTTACCAGTACGTCTGGTTCGCCTTCCTGGGGGCCGCGCTCGCCGGCCTGCTCGCGTACTCCGTCGGCGGCACCGGCCACGGCGGCGCCACCCCGGCCAAACTGGCGCTCGCCGGGGCCGCCGTGACCGTCCTGCTCGACGCCGGCACCAACACCCTCGTTCTGCTCGACGTACGCACCCTCGACCAGTACCGCTTCTGGGCGGTCGGCTCCCTCGCCGGCCGTGACTCCGCGCTGGCCGTGGACCTCCTGCCGTTCGTCCTCGCCGGCCTGCTGCTGGCCCTCGGGCTGAGCGGCCGCCTCAACGCGCTCGCGCTCGGCGACGACCTCGCCAGGAGCCTGGGCACGAAGGTCCGCACCACGCGGGTGCTGGGCGCCGTGGCCGTGATCCTGCTCGCGGGCACGGCCGTGGCCGCCGCCGGCCCGGTCACCTTCATCGGCCTCGTCGTACCGCACGTCGTGCGGGCGTTCACGGGGCCCGACGCCCGCTGGCTGGTGCCGTGTTCGGCGCTGGGCGGCGCAGCCCTGATGCTGACCGCCGACGTCGTCGGCCGGATGGTCGCCCGCCCCGGCGAACTGGAGGCCGGAGTCGTGACCGCCCTGCTCGGCGCCCCCTTCCTCGCCCTCCTGGTCAAGCGGGGCAAGCTGAAGGAGCACACCCGATGAAGGGCCCGCTGCGCCTGGAAGCCGGCCCGATCGGCGTCGCCGTGCGCCCGCGCGCCGCCCTCGTCGTCCTCGGCCTCGCCGTCACCGGTTTCGCGGGGCTCGTCGCCTCCGTCTCCCTCGGTACGTACGCCATCCCGATCGGCGACGTGCTCGACGCGGTCCTCGGCTTCGGCCGGGGTGCCTCGGACCTGATCATCCACCAACTGCGGTTGCCCCGCGCCCTGACCGCCCTCCTGGTCGGCGCCGCGTTCGGCCTGGCCGGCGCCGTCTACCAGGCCGTCACCCGCAACCCCCTGGCCAGCCCCGACCTCATCGGCATCGCGGCCGGCTCCGGGGCGGGCGCGGTCGGGGTGATCCTGATCGGCGGGGTCACCTCGGCAGGATCCGCCGCCTTCGGCGCCGTACCGTTCGGTTCGCTCGCCGGCGCCCTGCTCACCTCCGCCGTGATCTACCTGCTCGCCTACCGCGACGGCACCATCACCGGCTACCGCTTCGTCCTCGTCGGCCTCGCCGCGAACGGCGCCCTGATCGCCCTGACCCGCTGGCTGCTGGCCCGCGCCGACATCGACCAGGCCGCCCGCGCCATGGTCTGGCTCACCGGCAGCCTCAACGGCCGCGGCTACGAGCACGTCCTGTGGTCAGGGCTCGCCCTCGCCGTGCTCATGCCGCTGACACTGGCGCTGGCGCGCCCGTACCAGCTGCTCCAGTACGACGACGACACCGCCCGCAGCCTCGGCATCCCGCTGAAGCACGCGCGGATCGCGCTGCTGGTGCTCGCCACCTGCCTGACCGCCCTGGCCACCTCGGCCGCGGGGCCGATCGCCTTCATCGCGCTCGGCGCACCGCAGATCGCCCGCCGCCTCTCCGGGACCGCCGGCATCCCCCTGGTGACCAGCGCACTCACCGGCGCGGTCCTGCTCGTCCTCGCCGACCTGGCCGCCCGCCTCGTGCTGGCCCCGACCGAACTGCCCGTCGGCGTCCTGACCGGCGCCGTGGGCGCCCCGTACCTGCTGCTGCTGCTCGCCCGGGCCAACCGGGCCGGAAAGGGAGGCTGACATGACCGCACCGCCGACCCCCCGCCCCACGGCCACCGCCGCCGACGGCCCCGAAACGCAGCCCACCGGGGCCGCGGCCCTGCACGGATCCGGCCTGCGCCTGGGCTACGGCAACCGGATCGTTGCCGAGGACCTCGACCTGCCGATCCCGGCGGGCAAGGTCACGGCCCTGGTCGGCCCCAACGCCTGCGGCAAGTCCACGGCCCTGCGCGCCCTGGCCCGGCTCCTCGAGCCGTCCGCCGGCGCCGTACTCCTGAACGGCGAGGACATCGCCTCCCTCTCCGCCCGTGACTTCGCCCTGCGCCTGGCCCTGCTGCCGCAGACCCCCAGCGCCCCGGACGGCATCACCGTGCGCGACCTGGTGGCCCGCGGCCGTACCCCGCACCAGCGCTGGTGGCGCCAGTGGTCCGCGGCGGACGAGGCCGCCGTGGACGCGGCCCTGGCCGCCACCGGCGCGAGCGACCTCGCCGACCGCTCGATCGACGAACTCTCCGGCGGCCAGCGCCAGCGCGTCTGGATCGCGATGGCCCTGGCGCAGGACACCCCGGTCCTCCTCCTGGACGAGCCCACGACCTACCTGGACCTGGCCCATCAGGTCGACGTCCTGGAACTGGTCGCCGGACTCAACCGCACCGACGGCCGCACCGTCGTCATGGTCCTCCACGAACTGAACCTGGCCTGCCGCTACGCCGACCACCTGGTCGCCATGCGGGACGGCCGCGTGCTGGCCTCGGGCCCCCCGTCCCGGATCGTCACCCCGGACCTGCTCCGAGAGGTCTTCGCCCTGGACGCCGAGGTCATCTCCTGCCCGGTGGCCGGCACCCCCCTGATCGTCCCCAGGGGCAACCTGCGCACAAGCCCGTCCTGAGCCCCCGGTCAGGTCCGGGCGGCCGCCGCGACGGCCGGTTCCGGGTGAGCGGCCGGCAGGTCGAAGACCTCGGCCAGCAGCTCGTACGAGCGCTGCCGGTCGGCCGGATCCGGCGTCAGCGTGTTGACGATCAGCTCGTCCACCCCGTGGCCCACGGCCAGCGCCGTCAACGTGGAGTGCACCTGCTCGGGCGTTCCCGAGACCAGGGCGGTGCGGTGCACCTTGGCCCGCTCCAGCTCCGCGCCCGTCCACCGGTGCCTGCGCGTCGTCTCGTACGAGGGCATCGGCAGGTCGTGGCCGAGGTCCTTGCGGGCCCGCCACAGCAGGAGGCTCTGGGCCAGCTCCTCCGCCCGGCCGGCGCTGTCCGCGGTCACCACGCGCACCGCCAGCGCGCCGCGGGTCCGCCGCCCCGTGGCGGCCTCGAACTCGGCGCGGTAGTGGCCGAAGGCGGCCGGGCCGCCGGCCGGGGAGAAGAAGTGCCCGAAGGCGAACTCGGTGCCCAGCTGCCCGGCCAGCCGCGCCGACTCCCGCCCCGCGCCCAGCAGCCACATCTGCGGGGCGACGGGGGCGTGCGGGACGACGCCGGCCGGGCCCAGCAGGGCGCGCAGCCGGGCCAGCCGCTCGGGGAAGTCGTGCGCGGGGCCGCCGGCCCGGCCGATGCCCAGGTCGACCCGCCCCGGGTACAGGGAGGCCAGTACGGAGAAGACCTCGGCGACCTTCCCCGGGTCGTAGCGGGGCAGGAGCACGCCGCCCGTCCCGATCCGCATCCGGGACGTGTGTGCCAGCAGGGCTCCGGCCAGGATCTCCGGGGCGCTGCTCGCGAAGCCCGGGGAGCCGTGGTGCTCGGCGGCCCAGTAGCGGGTGTAGCCGAGTGCTTCCGCGGCGCGGGCGAGGTCCACGGAAGCGCGCAGTGCCTGGTCGGGGGTGTGGTCCTCGCCGACCGGGGTCTGGTCCAGTACGGACAGCCGCAGCTTCGTCATGAGGTGTCGCCTTTCGGTTCTCAGTGCTGGTGGGCGGGGACGCCGGAGGCGCCGGCCATGGTCGCGGGCACGATCCTGAAGTCCGCCTTGAAGACGAGGTTGTGCAGGTCGGCGGCGGCGATGGCACGCAGGGTGGGCAGTTCGGCGGCGGCCTGCGCGTCGTCGAAGACGTTGAGGGGCCATTCGGAGACGGTGGCCCCGCGCAGGTGCGGGTGGTGGAAGCCCCTGCCGTAGTGCGCGTACAGGGTGACGGGCGGGATGTCGGCGGCCGACTGCTCGTCCCACCACAGGGTCCAGGCGTGGAAGAGGCTCCCGTCGTCGGCGTGCCGGACGCCGGTGGCGTCCACCACCCCTTGGCCGAGGAGCAGTTCGTCGTTGAGCTCGCCCAGGGCCTGGCGGGCGTACGGGTCCAGCAGCCGGGCGGCGGTGTGGAAGTGCTCCTCCTTGTCGGGTCGGGTGACGGCGCCGCCGTGGACGCCGTCGCGCAGGTCGGCGAAGTGGCGCAGCAGGGCGTCGAGGTTGGGGACGGCGTTGACTCGGGCGGTCATGGCAGCTCCAGACGGGAGAGGGAAGGGGAAGGGGAAGGCGCAGGAGGGTGGTCCGGGTGGGTGAGCAGGTGCAGGGCGAGGCCCAGCCAGCCCCGCAGGGACACCGGGGCCTTCCCGCCCGGCCCGGCCGGGCCGGCGCCGGGCTGCAGGAACGCCGCGTGGCCCGTCTGGTGGAACTCGCGCAGCGCGACCTCCACCCCGGCCGCCCGCAGCAGGCGTGCGTACTGGTGCACGTCGTCGCTGACGGGGTCCAGGTCGCCGGTGGCCAGGACGGCGGGGGCGAGCCCGCTGAGGTCGTCGGCCTCGAGCGGGGTGCTGTAGAGGCGGGTGCCGTCGGCGGCGACGGGCAGGCCGGGCGCCTGGTAGGCCCGCCAGGCCGAGGCCAGGTAGGCCGCGGTGGGGAACATGTCCGGGTAGCGGTGGTACGAGGCGCCCGCGCAGCCGGGGTCGAGCGGCGGGTAGGCGAGCACCTGGGCCGCCAGGGGTTCCCCGCGGTCGCGGCAGGCCAGGGCGGCGCAGGCGGCCAGGGTGGCGCCGGCGCTGTCCCCGCCGACGGCGAGGACGGGGCCGGTGCCTTCGGCCCGGGCCTGCTCCCGGGCCCAGGCGAGCGCGGCCAGGACGTCCTCGACCATGGCCGGGTGGCGCACCTCGGGGGCCAGCCGGTAGTCGACGCTGACGACGGCGAAGCGGGAGAACCGGGCGAGTTCGGCGGTCGCGTGGTGCCAGTCGGATGCCGACCCGGCGCGCCAGCTGCCGCCGTGGGCCCACACCAGCCAGCCCTGCGGGGCCGTTTCGGGCCGCAGCACCCGGGCGGGGAGCGGGCCTGCGGGGGACGGGACGCGTACCTGTTCCCAGCGGACGGCGCCGCGGCTGTCACCGGGGGCTGATCGCGCGGGTGTTGCCATCGAGGGGGTCCTTTCCAGGGGGCGCCGGGGGTACGCGGCCGTGCCTGGGGCCAACGTTCGCGGCGCGGGTGGGGCCGTCACAAGGCGGAGTTGCCTTAGTGGAAGCGGGGCTGTCAGGCGGTGTTCCTGGCGCGGAGGAAGAGGACCGTGGACAGTGTCCCGACCAGGACGATCGCGGTGTTCACGATGACCGCCGTGGTGATACCGGCGTGGATCTGGGTGTTCGCCGCGGCGATCGCGGACATGATCGGCGTGCCCATCGTGATACCGATCTGCTGGGTCATCGTCGCCAGACCCGTCGCCATGCCCTGCTCGTGGTCGGGCAGACCCGTCGT